>NZ_JBFAKH010000132.1:0-13135 GCF_040655635.1 Streptomyces sp. NPDC050388 | reverse complement strand
GGGCCGCCTCACCGCGCCCGTGGGCGGGACCCGGCCGCTCCACGGCCGGACGGACACAGCGATACCGCGGCGCTGCACGCCGCGATCCACGAGGACGCGGTTCCTCCCGGGGCTGAAGCCCCGGGGTTCCTCGCAAGAACAAGCTGAAGAACCGTTCCTGAACGGATCGACGGCGGAGCGGCGTCCACCGCACCGGCCGCGGCCTCCGTCCGTGCCGGCCGGTGCCCGGAACGGGATTCTCCGGAAGGTGCGGGATCCTGCGGGAGGGGCTGCGAGAACGGAGGGAGCACCGTCGGCGGGGAGCGTTCCGGACGGTTTGCCCGGGGCGGGTTTCCGCGCATGGAGCCACGAAAGCCAGGGCGATCGAAGAAAAGGGCGGGTGTGCGGTTTCCCTTTCCGTAAAGGCGCCCGGGCCGGGGAACCAGGAATTCCCCCGGGTGAAGGTGAGAGACGCCCCCGGACGGTCCGTCCGTGGACGGGGCGCGGTTCCGCCTTCGGCGCGCACCCCGGGTGTGCCCCTACAGGCGGGTCCGCTCGCGCCCCGGTATAGGGGTGCTTGGGCCGGTGACCCCTGAGTGCGGCGTCCTCCATGGATTTGACGGCGTTTCCGTAATAGTTTGAGGTTCCCTTGACCGGTGAAGGACGGGCGCTCAAGAAGGTGTCTTCGGAAAGGCTGGCGCTGGAGGTGTCTGTGCGGTTTCGACCGGTGCCCGGCGTGAAGGTCACCTCTGTGAACGCGGACGGTTGTCTGGAACTGCTGGCGGAATCGGCGATGAGGCCGGCCTACTACCGGTGCGGTCCCATGGGCGCGGCGATGTGGATCGCGCTGTGCCATCACGACGGCGACTCGGTGGCGGCCGCGAATACCCTCGCCAGAATGTGGCACACCGACCCGGTGAACGCGCATGCCGATCTCGAGATCTGGGTGGAGGAAATGCGCGACGCGGGACTCATCTGCGCCGAACCGTGATTCCGGCCCCGCCCGCCGTGCCGCTCGTCCGCCTCTCCATGATCGCTCCAGCACCTCTGTAGAGGGGGACTTCACCCTGTCCCGGTGAGGGTGCGTTGTCGGCGACGGGGGCGAGCATGACGCTGGTGGGCAGGACGTCCGTGACCGAAGCGCTGGACGCGGCGTTCGCGGACTGCGCGGCGGGCGCCTCGCGGGTCGTGCTCGTCGAGAGAGCGGCGGGGTGCGGCAAGAGCGCGGTCCTCGACAACACCGCTGAGCGGGCCGCCGCCGACGCCCTGGTGCTGACCGCCGTCGCCGCGCCGGCCGAACGGGACGTCACCCTGGGGGTGCTGCGGCGGCTGGTCCACGGCCCGCCGGACCTCGTGCTCGCCGGCGCCACCCGCGACACGGTCCCCGGCGTCGAGGCCATGCGGACGTTCCGCGACGCGCTGCTCGCACACGCCGGCGGCCGACCGCTCGTGCTGTGCGTCGACGACGTGCAGCACGCGGACACCGCGTCCCTGCGGTACCTGGCCTTCCGCACACGACACGTCCGTTCCGCCCCGGCCCTCGGCACGGTCATGAAGCTGAGCAGTTCGGAACAACGTGTCGCCACGCCGGTCGCGCAGGGACTGACCAACCGGGAGATCTCGGCGAAGCTCTTCCTCACGGTGAGCACGGTCGAACAACACCTGACCCGGGTCTACCGCAAGCTCCGGACCGACTCCCGCGGCGACCTCCCTCTCGACCCGACACACTCTGAACACACTTCCTGCTGATCTTCGTTGGAGGTGTGCTGGAAGAGGGCTGGAGACCGCGGCCGATGCAGCCGGTTTCGGACTAGCGTGCGGTTGAAGGCACGACGAGTTCGGAAGGGGGAGCGGGAGCATGGAGATTCGGGTTCTGGGTCCGTTGGGTGCCGAGGTCAATGGGGGGTCGATCGTCCCATCGGCGGCCAAGCCGAGGCAGATCCTGTCCCTGCTCGCGTTGTATCCGGGCCGGGTGGTGTCGGTGCAGACACTGATGGAGGAGATCTGGGGTTCCCGGCCGCCGCAGAGTGCGCTGACCACCCTGCAGACCTACATCCTGCAGCTGCGCCGCCGCCTGGGCACCGCCATGGGCCCCGGCACCCCGGCCGGCGCCAAGGACGTCCTCGCCACCCGGCACGGCGGCTACCTGCTGCAGATCCCGGCCGACAGCGTCGACGTGCATCGCTACGAACAGCTCGTGTCCGCAGGTCTCACCGCCTTCGAGGCCGGTGACCACGAGGAATCGGCCAGGCTTTACCGGCGGGCACTCGGCCTGTGGGACGGTGCCGCGCTGGTGGACGTCCGCCACGGCCCCGTCCTGGAGATCGAGGTACTACGGCTGGAGGAGAGCCGCCTGGTGGCCATCGAACGCCGCATCGACGCCGACCTGCGGCTGGGCCGGCACTGCGAGCTGATCGCCGAACTGACCGAGCTGACCGCCCGCCACCCCCACCACGAAGGCCTGCACTCCCAGGTCATGGTCGCGCTGTACCGGGCCGGGCGGCAGGGTTCGGCCCTGGAGATCTACCGGCGTCTGCGGGGCCGGCTGATCGAGGAGCTCGGCGTCGAACCCTCCCCCCAGCTCCAGCGCCTGCACCAGGCCATGCTCACCGCCGATCCCCAACTCGACATCTTCTCCGGTCCCAAACGCACCTCCACCTTCGACCTCTTCGCAGCCTGACGCACGAGTCGAGGTTTCCGCACGGCCGGTGGGGCAGCGCCTTCCGAGGCGCTGCCCCACCGTCGTTCGACCGGAGGAGTGGTGAAAGACCCGGGTTCCGGCCCGGCGGCACGAGCGGCCGGGCCACCGGCCCCACCGGCAAGCGCCGTACCGGCGCCGGAGACCACCGGTCGAACGCGTCGTCGCCCGGCCCGGCCACCACGGCGACCGCCGCCTGCGCCACCACCGAGGACGACAACCGGCTCCGCACCCGAGCCGCCGCCCTTGGCCTCCGCAGGCCGGCCTGCCCCGGACTCACCCGCACGGACGGCACTTGGACGACCGGCCCGACCACCGCACAGGCCGAAGGGCTGCCCGGCCGCAGGCCGGGCAGCCCTTCAAAAAGATCTCCCTCGGTCTTCTAGCGGTGGTTCCGTGCCACGTCCGCGATGTGACGCAGCGTCGGGCGGGCGATGAAGCCGCCGAGGTGGGACATGAAATCCTTCTCCCGCTCGTGGCCCACGATCTCCGCCGACACGCGGGACAGCATGGTCAGCAGCGTGACCGAGTCGCCGCCCAGGGTGTGGAAGTCCGGGTCCTGGTCGAGCCGGTCGGCGGACAGTCCGAGCGTGTCGGTCCAGATCGCGGCGACGGCCGCCTCCACCTCGTCGCGCTCCGCCGTGTCCCCGGCGAACACCTCGGGCGCGCCGGCCGGAGCGTCCCCGGACCCGTCGGGCTTCGGCAGCGCGGACAGGTCGACCTTGCCGTTCTGCGTCAGTGGCAGCTCCGGGATCAGCAGGGTCGTCGACGGGACCATGTACCGCGGCAGCCGCTCCCGCAGATGCTCCTCCAGCACGTCGGCCGGCACCTCGCCATCCGTGGGAACGACCCACGCGCACAGCGTCCTGTCGGTGGTTCCGGGGCGGGCGAGGCCCGCGGCGAAGGCGCTCGCCACCGCCGGGTGCTCCTCCAGGACACGGGCGATCTCGGCCGGTTCCACGCGGTGGCCGTGCACCTTGACCTGCTCGTCGGTACGTCCCGCCGACTCCAGTTCCCCGGTCGGCAGCAGCCGCGCGAGGTCACCGCTGCGGTAGACGCGGGCTCCGTCGGCGAGCCGCACGAACCGTTCCGCGTTGAGGTCCGGGCGGCCCCGGTAGCCGCGGGCCAGCTGGTCCCCGGCCAGGAACATCTCGCCGACCTCGCCCGGCTCCACGAAACAGCCGCGTGCGTCCAGCAGATGGATCCGCGTGTTCGGGGTCGGCAGCCCGATCGGCACCGACGGCAGCTCCGCGTCCTTCTCCGGGTCGAACAGCCGCGACATGCAGCCGATGGTGGTCTCCGTCGGCCCGTACTCATTGAAGATCCGGCACTGCGGGCCGAAGATCTCCTGGGCCCGGGCCGCGACCGCGCCGCGCAGCAGCTCGCCCCCGGCGATCACTGTGCGGAAGCCTTCTGGCTGCAGACCCAGCCGGCTGATGAGGTCCAGGTGCGTCGGGGTCAGCTTCAGCGCGTTCGCGCCCGATGACGTCAGCATCTCCCGCAGCACCACGTGGTCGATGTCGTCCGGGACCAGGGCGATGGAGCCGCCCACCAGCAGCGGCAGAAACAGTGCCGTGTTCGACAGGTCGAAGGCCAGCGACGTGAACAGCGGGAAGCGCGTCGTGTCGTCCACGCCGTAGGTGGGGATCGCCCAGTCGGCAAAGACCGTCAGCTGGGCGTGCTCCACCTCGACGCCCTTGGGGCGGCCCGTGGAACCGGACGTGTAGATGACGTACGCGAGGTCCTCCGGCCGTACCCCGGTGGCGGACGGCCGGCCACCGCGGTCCGCGAGGTCCTCCAGCACGGCGGCCTCGCAGCCCACCGGGACCAGGTCCCGCTTGGCGAGCGCCGACTCGACCAGGCACACACTGGCCCGCGCGTCCTGCAGCAGGCCCGAAAGCCGCTGGTCGGGATGGGCGGGGTCCAGCGGCAGATAGGCCGCACCGGCCTTGAGGACACCCCAGATGCCGGCCGTCGCCGCGACCGTGCGGCCCGCGGCCAGACCCACCACCGAGCCCCGGCCCACACCCCGGTCCTGGAGCTCCGCGGCGATCGCGTCGGCCCTGCGGTTCAGCTCGGCGTACGTCACCGGGCCCTCGGGGCCGGCGAGCGCCACCGCGTCCGGGGAGCGCGTCACCTGCGCCTCGAACTGCTCCACCACCGTGCCGGGCCGGGACAGCGGCCGCGTGGTGCCGTTGCCCGCCCACTCCTTGCGGTGGACCGGGGACAACTCCTCCTCGATCGCGTCGAGCAGCGCCTCGGCACGCTCGGCGACCCCCGGTTCGTCGTGCCAGCCGATCGTGATCTCCGTGCGGCCGTCGAATTCCATCAGGTCGATCTCCGGAGGCCCGACCGGCCCGGAGTTCGGCAGTGCGAACACCTCCGTGGCCCGGAACGTGCCCGTGCTCAGGGCCCCCACGTCGATCCGGCCCATGTTCGAAATGATCGCCAATGCCGCGTACTTGCTCTGGGCGGCGGAGTACGCGTCCAGCTCCGCGATCTGCTTGCGCAGGACGTCCAGCGGCACCCGCGTCATCACGCTGTCCGCGCGCGCCGCCAGGTCGTGGCCCTCCGCCAGGAGCGTCAGCATCCTCTCCTGCGCGTCCTCCCAGCCGGCGTCCGCGTCCACCTCGAACAGCGGATTGTGCGTCAGGTTGCCCGTCGACCGCAGCTCGGGGGCGTGTCGGCGCAGGTCCACCGGCACCATGAAACGTCCTGTGGCCACGCCCCGGGCCCGCGCCACGGCCAGCGCCACCTTGGCGACCGCGCCCGGGTGGGAGCCGTCGACCGTGCGCCGGCGCCAGAAGAAGCCCCGGTCCCCGCCTCCCGCGGGACGGGCTCCCAGCGCCGACGGCCACGAAAGATCCGCCTCGATGCCGGGAGAGAACGTCACACCCTGCGCGTCCAGCCGGTCCAGCAGTAGGGCCTCGCTCATCGCGTCGGGCGCTCCCAGCAGCGACTCGCCGCGCAGCGCCCTGAACACCTCCTCGGCCCAGAACATCAGGCCCTTGCCGTCGAGGGCGCCGTGGAACGCGCGGAACACGATGTGCGTGCCGCCGTCGTGACCCGCCACCAGCACCTCACAGGTGGGGCCCCCGTCGCCCATCAGCGGGCGGTGCAGTTCCGGGGCGTCGGCGGAGGGGTCCAGGCCTCCGGCGGGCAGCTCCCGGACGACCGGGGCCACGCCACTGTCCCGCCAGGTCATGCCGTCCCGGGTGAGCCGGGTGCCGGGACAGGCCGACGCGGCCCGCTCGACCGCGTCGGCGAGCTGGGGCCGCGTGATCAGCCCGGTGCCCTTGACAAACAGATGCATGACGCCGGGCATCGAGTCCGGGTAGACCAGGAACCATGCCTCCATCGGGGAGACCGGCCGGGTGTAGGGGGCGGGGTCCGTCCCGATGGTCATGGTGCTTTACCTCTCCGTCGTGTCGCCGGCCGGCGCGGCGCTGAGCAGGACCTGACCACCGTTCGGTCGGAGCGCACGCGACCGCCTGTGGTCGATGTGTACAAAGATCCGCTGAAGCCAGCGGTCGGCGCCGTCGTAGCGCGGCTCGAACGCGTTGCGGCCGTGCAGCGCCATCCGGTTGTCGACGAAGGCCAGGTCGCCCGGCTCGAGGAGCAGGTCCCGGTAGGTGCGCTCGACCGCCTTCTCCAGGAGGGCCAGCGCGTCGGCGGCCTCGTCGTCCAGCGCGGTGGTGCTGCTGAAGTCGACCGTCAGATCCGGGTCGTCGACACTGCCCGTCAGGATGCCGCGCGGCTGCTCGCTGCCCGGCGGCATGTCGAACGACGCCGGTGCCGCGATGACGAATCGCGGCTCGTGCAGCACCGTCCGCACGGAGTCCGGCAGCAGCGGGACGACCCTGCGGACCGACGCCACACGCAGCTTCGCCACGTTCTCGTGGTCGTTGCGCAGACACATCAGGCCCACGAAGTCCGGGCGCAGCGGGTGGAACGCGTTCTCCGTGTGCATGTTCAGCTTCACCGAGCCCGCGTTCCCCTGGAACGACTCCATGCCCGGCACCGGCACCACGTCCTGCACCAGCGCCCCCGACTTCTCCTTGTCGAAGGCGACCACTTCTCCCATGGCCATGCCGATGAGCACCAGTGCCGCGGCCGGGACCGTCGCGGTGCGCTGCACCGATCCGGGGACGGCCGGCGTCGGCGGCGTCCCGGCCGGTTCCACCGGGAGGTTGCGCAGCAGCAGCATCGCGTCGGTTCCCGCGTCCCAGGTGAAGTGGCGCAGCCGGGCACGCAGGCGGGGCGGCAGGTCACTCGACAGCCGGCGGGCGGCCGCCACCCAGTGGTCGTCGTCGACCAGGCCGGGCGCCGTGGCGCACAGCGCCTCGGCCAGCTCCTCGAGGGCGGTCCTCTCCGCATCGTCCAGGAGGAAGACCGGATCGGCGGCGTTCTCCGCCTCCATATGGACAGACATGGCTCTCCATTCATTCGCCAGGCTGTGGTGAGGAATGCCGGTTGACTCCTTGAGGAGGGTAGGGTGCACCGGAAGGGCGGACAACCCTTAACAAATTGGATCACCCCCTTAAGGTTAGGGGTGGAAACCCCTAACGCAATTGGCCACTTGATGCCAGGCCACTTCCTGCCGCACGGCAGCGCGCTCTGCCGGTTCCGGATGGCGGTACGGTTGCCGCACTCACAGCTCTTGATGGCGACCGGAATTCGCGCCACTGACCAGGTTGCCGACAATATCAACGGTCACGGTCAGGGTCTCGGAAAGCAAACACCGGAAAACGTGGCAACCTCGAGAAGGTAACAGTGCGAAACGCCAGGCACACACATTCCCATTCTCCCGGGGCGCCGGAGAACCACCAGTCCCACGCGTCCACCCGGCCCGCGGCGTACGGCCGACCGGACGGGCCGGAAGGCTCCCGGCCCCGCGTCGGCCACATCTCCTTCCTCAACTGCCTCCCGCTGCTGTGGGGCCTGACCAAGACGGGCAGCCTCACCGGCCTCGACCTGACCGAGGCCAGCCCGGAGATCCTCAGCGCCGCCCTTCCCGAGGGCCGCCTCGACATCAGCGCCATCAGCGTCTTCGAGTTCCTCAAGAACGCTGACGACCTCGTCGTCCTGCCCGACGTCGCCGTCGGCAGCGACGGCGACGTCCAGTCCTGCCTCATCTTCAGCAAGGTTCCGCTGGACGAGCTCGACGACGCGAAGGTCGCCCTCGGCTCCACCAGCCGCACCTCCGTCCGTCTCGCCCAGCTCCTGCTCGCCGAGCGCATAGGTGTCCGCCCCGTCTACCACGTCGCCCCGCCCGACCTCGGCGCGATGCTCGCCGACGCCCAGGCGGCCGTCGTCATCGGCGACCCCGCCCTGCGCGCCGCCCTCCACGACGCCCCCCGGCTCGGCCTGCACGTCCACGACCTCGGCGGCATGTGGCGCGACTGGACCGGTCTGCCTTTCGTCTTCGCCGTTTTCGCCGCCCGGCGGGAGTTCCTCGCCCGCGAACCCGGCGTCGTCCGCCGGTTCCACGCCGATCTGACCGAGGCCCGTGACCTCTCCCTCCAGGAGATCGACCTCATCTGCGAGCAGGCCGCCAGAAAAGTGGAATTCGATGCCGAAACGCTGAAGGACTATTACGTGAACGGCCTCGACTTCAGTTTCGGAACGCGTCAGCTGGTCGCCCTCACCGAGTTCGCCCGGAGAGTCGGCGGACCCGACGCGGGATTTCCCGCGGACGTGAAGATCGACGTACTCGACACCCCGGCATAGGGGAGGAGAAACAGGGGCCGGCAGGGGTTCAGCGGGACACCCCGCCGCGTCCACACTGAAAGAAACACTCTCGGTCGCAAGTGCGCCGATCGGCACATGACGCCGGGAGGCCGACTCGAGAGACGGACATGATGACATGCTGCGTGCTGAGCTGATCCGCCCGTTCCCCGAAATCCTCAAGGGACACGCCGAACGGTCCGCCGGCAAAACGGCCTTCCGGGACGCACGCCGGTCCGTCACCTACGCGGCCCTGGAACAGCGCACCGCCCGGCTCGCCGGACATCTGGCCGCCCTCGGCCTCGCCCCCGGGGACCGGATCGTCATCTTCCTCGGCAACCGGGTCGAAACCGTTGAGAGTTACCTCGCGGCCATCCGCGCCGCCGCCGTCGGCGTCCCCGTCAGCCCGCGCTCCTCGGACAGCGAGCTCGCCCACATCCTCCATGACAGCGACGCCCGCGTCGTCATCACCGACCCGGCGCACACCGACCAGGTGCGCCGCGCCGCCGCCGGCGCGGACCTGGTGCTCGTCGTCGTCCCGGACACCCTCCCGGCGGCGCCACCCGCACCCGGCACCCACTGCTACGAGACGCTCGCCACCACTCAGCCCCCCACGCCCGCCCGGGACTCTCTCGGCCTCGACGACATCACCTGGCAGCTCTACACTTCCGGCACCACCGGCCGTCCCAAGGGCGTCCTGTCCACACAGCGCAGCGCCCTGTGGGCCGTCGCCGCCTCGTACGCACCCGTCGCCGGGCTCTGTGCCGACGACCGTGTGGTGTGGCCGCTGCCGCTGTTCCACAGCTTCTCCCACATCGCCTGCGTCGTCGGCGTGACCGCCGTGGGTGCTACCGCCCGGATCCTCGACGGACTCTCCGTCGCCGACATCGCCGACGCCGTCCGCGACGAGTCCGCCACCTTCCTCGCCGGCGTCCCCGCCCTCTACCACCATCTCGTCGCCGCCGCAGACGGCCAGGGCTTCCGCGCCCCCTCCCTGCGGACCTGTCTCGTCGCCGGCGCCGTCACCACCGCCACCCTCCAGAACTCCTTCGAGGCCGCCTACGGTGTCCCTCTGCTCAACATCTACGGAAGCACCGAGGCCTGCGGCGCCATCACCATGAGCACCGCCACCGGCCCCCGTGTCGAAGGCTCCTGCGGGCTGCCCGTCCCCGGACTCGACGTACGTCTCGTCGACCCCGTCACCGGGCAGGAGGCCGCTCCCGGCGACGAGGGCGAGATCCGGGTCAAGGGCCCCAATGTCATGGTCGGTTATTACAACCGGCCCGACGCCACCGCCGAGGTCCTGGTCGACGGCTGGTACCGCACCGGCGACCTCGCACGCCGCGCCCCTTCCGGCCACTTCACCATCACCGGCCGCCTGAAGGAGCTCATCATCCGCGGCGGTGAGAACATCCACCCCACCGAGGTCGAGGACGTCCTGCTCGGCGTGCCCGGCGTCGCCGACGCCGGCGTCACCGGCAGACCGCACCCCGTCCTCGGCGAGGTCCCGGTGGCCTTCCTCGTCCCCGGCCCCGACGGTGTGAACGTCGCGGCCCTGTACGCGACGTGCCGGGAGCGCCTCTCGTACCACAAGGTCCCCCACGAGCTGTACGAGATACGCAAGGTCCCCCGGACCGCCTCCGGCAAGATCAGCCGCCATGCGCTGCTCGATGTCCCGGCCCGCCTGCTCGCCGTGGCCGAACGCCACGAAAGCCTCCATCGGGCACGGTGGACGGCACTGCCCGCCACACGGCCCGACGCGTCCCACGAGCCGGCCTGGGCTGTCCTCGGCACCGCTGTCCCCGGCCTGGCCGAAAGCCTGCGCTCCGCCGGCGTCACTGTCCACCCGTACGCGGATGCGGCCGCCCTCACCGGGGCGGCCGCCGCGGGAGACGCCCCCGCACCGGCCGTGGTGGTGCTCGGCGCCTCTGCCGACGGGGCCACGCGCACCGCCCTGGTGGAACAACTCGACCGGCTAGCCGCAGAACCCGTCCTCGCCGGCGCCCGGATCGTCGTCGTCACCCACGGCGCGGTGTCCACCGGTCCGCACGACCCGATACGCGACCTCGCCGGCGCACCGGTGCGCGGCGCCCTGCACGAGCACGACACCGTCCAGTACGCCGACGTCGACGACCCGTCCACCGCAGCCACCGCCGCCGCGTTCCTCGCCGCCGTGCGGGACGGGCGACACGACGTCGCCGTCCGTGGCGGCCAGGTCCTCGTACCCACGCTCGACGGCATCCCGCACACCGACTTCCGCCCGTCCGCCGCCCAGGACGGCACCGTCGTGATCGCCGGGGCGGACGACGCGTCCGCCGCGGCAATCGCCCGTCATCTCGCGACGTCCCACGGCGCGCACCGCTTCGTACTGCTCGGCCTCGCCTCCGCGACCACGCCCGCGAACGAAGGCATCGAGGCCCTCCGGGCGGAACTCACCGCCGCAGGCGCCGACGTCACCACGGCCACCGGCTCCGCCGACGTCACCGACCCGTCGGCCCTCGTCGTCCACGCCCTTCCCACCGACGGGCGGCCCGATCAGCTCGACACCCTCGTACGGCTCGACGGTCTAGCCGGGCCGGCCCGCCTGCTGCTCCTCGCTCCCCACGGCGCGGATCCCGCCGCCGAGTCCCTCGCCCACGCCCTGGCCGCGCACCGCCGCGAACGAGGCTTGGCGACAATCGCCCTGACGACCCGTCCCGGCCTCTCCGACCGGGAACGGGCCGCCGCCGTCGACGCCGCCCTGATGCTCGACGAACCGAGCCTGGTCGCCGACCCCTCCGCTCCCCACGCCCCGGCGGCATCCCCGTCCGACGCGTCCGCCGCGGCGGGCACCGGTGCCGCGGCCGCCCTCAGGCGCGTACTCGCCTCCCTCACCGAGGCGGACCGGATGCGCACTCTTGCGGACCTCGTCCGCGCCGAGGCCGCCACCGCGGTCGGCC
Organism: Streptomyces sp. NPDC050388; assembly: GCF_040655635.1. Lineage (NCBI taxonomy): Bacteria > Bacillati > Actinomycetota > Actinomycetes > Kitasatosporales > Streptomycetaceae > Streptomyces > Streptomyces sp. NPDC050388. The sequence goes on along the minus strand of NZ_JBFAKH010000132.1, from coordinate 1,792 downwards.
TGCGCGACGTCACCGTCATCGATCCAGAACGCGACTTCAAGGCCCTCGGCCTCACCTCCGTCACCGCCGTCCGGTTCCGTGACGGACTGGCCTCCGCCACAGGCCTCACGCTGCCCGCCACCCTCGCGTTCGACCATCCCACCCCCGACGCCGTCGCCCGGCACCTGCACGTCCTCCTCGGCGGCGCCACCACCGCGGACAGCGACAACACCGTGCGCGCCGTCGCCCCGGACGAACCCATCGCGATCGTTGCCATGTCCTGCCGCCTACCCGGCGGGATCGCCTCACCCGAGGACCTGTGGCGGATGGTCCTGGACGGCGACCACGGCATCACCCCCTTCCCCGAGGACCGCGGCTGGGACCTCGCCTCGCTGTACCACCCCGACCCCGAGCACCACGGCACGATGTACGTCCGCGAGGGCGGTTTCCTGCACGACGCCCCCGACTTCGACGCGGAGTTCTTCGGGATCTCGCCGCGCGAGGCCCTCGCCATGGACCCGCAGCAGCGCCTCATGCTGGAGACGTCGTGGGAGACCTTGGAGCGCGCAGGCATCGACCCGGTGTCCCTGCGCGGCAGCCGTACCGGCGTCTTCGTCGGCCTCATGTACCACGACTACGGAACCAGCACGACCAGCACCGACATCGGCCAGGCCGAAGGGTACGTGACCACCGGCACCGCGGGCAGCGTCGCCTCGGGCAGGGTCGCGTACGTCCTGGGGCTCGAGGGGCCGGCGGTGACGGTCGACACGGCGTGCTCCTCGTCGCTGGTCGCCCTGCACCTGGCGGCGCAGGCACTGCGCAACGGTGAGTGCGACCTCGCCCTCGCGGGCGGCGTGACGGTGATGGCCGGAACCGGCTCCTTCGTGGAGTTCTCCCGCCAGGGCGGCCTCGCGGCCGACGGTCGCTGCAAGTCCTTCTCCGACGCGGCGGACGGCACCGGCTGGTCCGAGGGCGTGGGTGTGCTGCTGGTGGAGCGGCTGTCCGACGCCCGCCGCAACGGCCACCAGGTCCTGGCGGTCATCCGCGGCTCCGCGGTCAACCAGGACGGCGCGTCCAACGGCCTGACCGCCCCCAACGGCCCGTCGCAGCAGCGGGTCATCCGTCAGGCGCTGGCCAACGCGGGTGTCTCGGCGGCGGACGTGGACGTGGTGGAGGCGCACGGCACCGGCACGAAGCTGGGTGACCCGATCGAGGCGCAGGCGCTGCTGGCCACCTACGGCCAGGACCGGCCGGAGGACCGGCCGCTGTGGCTGGGCTCGCTGAAGTCGAACATCGGGCACACCCAGGCCGCCGCCGGCGTCGCCGGCATCATCAAGATGGTGCAGGCCATGCGGCACGGGATGCTGCCGCAGACCCTGCACGTGGACGAGCCGTCGTCGAAGATCGACTGGTCGGCGGGGGCGGTGGAGCTGCTGACCGAGGCCCGCGCCTGGCCGGAGACGGGCGAGCGCCCGCGCCGCGCCGCGGTCTCCTCGTTCGGCATCAGTGGCACCAACGCGCACGTCATCCTGGAGGCCGCCGAGGAGGAGCCGGCCCCGGTGGAGGAGCCGGCGGTCACGCTGCCGGTGGTGCCGTGGCTGCTGTCGGCCAAGACGCCAGAGGCGCTGGCCGGCCAGGCCGAGCGGCTGCTGGCCCGGGCCCGGGAGGACGCGGGGCTGTCGCCGCTCGACCTGGGGTACTCCCTGGCTCTTACCCGGGTGCACTTCGAGCGGCGTGCCGCGGTGGTGGGCGGCGGACGGGACGACCTCGTCCGTGGCCTGGAAGCGATCGCCGCGGGCACGGTGACCGGCTC
>NZ_JBFAKH010000131.1:0-13471 GCF_040655635.1 Streptomyces sp. NPDC050388 | reverse complement strand
ACGATCATCAAGGAGTACATCGAGAACCAGAAGCGTCCCGGCTGAGGCCGACAGTGCGGACCCGTGCACCCGTGCGGGTCACCCCTGTCTTGAGAGGCGCTTCCTCCCGGGCGTGAACGCCCGGGGTTCCGCGCTAGATCATGCTGAAGCAGGTGGTCGGCCGCGACGAAGCCGGCAACCTCGTGCGCAAGACGGGAATCATGAGCATCGTGAAGGAGGGCGGCGTGGTGCGCCCGGGCGACGCGATCGAAGCGGAGCTTCCCAGCGGACCGCACCGGCCCCTGGAGCGGGTCTGACGTACGGGCCGTGTCCCGGCATCAGCCACGCACGCCCCGTGGACGCTCCGTCCCCGTCCATCAGCGCGACCTCTTGACGGACTCGATGAAGGCGGCGAAGGAGCGGGCGGGGACGGAGAGAGTGGCGCGGGCGGGGGCTTTGGAGTCGCGGATGGCTATGCGGGGGTGCGCCTCCGCGATCTCGACACAGGTGTCGCCATCGCCGCCGCCCGAGTAAGTGGACTTACGCCAGCGCATGGCTTCGGTCATGTCTCGCCTCACAGTTCTTTCAACAAGCGGTGGATGAAGTCCCGCGACTCGGTGGGAGCCAGCGACGCGTCCTGCATTCTAAGAAACAGTGTTCGAAGTTGCTTCAGTTGTGCGTCCGCGTCGATGAAGGCGACCCCGGTGGGGGCATCCCGTAGACCGGTGTCCAATTGAGGCACCGGGCCGCCCGCGTACATCATCGAGATCCCGGCGCCGCCGAAGCCGTCCTGATCGAACGGGATGACCCTCACCTTGGCCTGACCTTGCTCGATCTGGTCCAGGATCTGCTGGAGTTGAGCGCGGGAAACACTGCGTCCGGCCACGCGGACACGAAGAGCGCACTCGTGGATCAGCGTCTCGTACGGGGTCGCGTGATCGCCTGCAATCACAGTGCGTCGCTTCATCCGGTGTTCCACCCGAGGGGTCAGCTCGCTCTCGGGCAGGCCGGGATGCACGTACGCATAGAGCGCGCGTGCGTAGTCGGCGGTCTGCAGCAGCCCTGGAACGTGCGTGATCACGACCTCTCGCAGGAACGTCGCATGGTGCTCGACTTCGGCTGTGTCCTGGAACACCGGCGGCAGTACTCCCCGGTACTCCTCCCACCAACCGCGCGTACGGTCGGTCGCCATGGCCACGAGCGCGTCGATCAACGCCTCTTCCGTGCAGGCATAGTGAGCCGCGAGCCGCCGCACCCGTTCTTCGCTGACACCGGCGAAGCCCAACTCCATCTGGCTGATCTGAGCCGAGGTCGAATTCAGCAACCCGGCCACCTCGCGCGCCTTCAGACCAGCCGCTTCGCGCAGACGTCGCAGCTCGGCCCCCAGACGCACCTGTCGTCCGGTGGCATGACTTCTCGGCGGCATCCGCCCTCCTCAACACCCCTGTCGGCGCGCCTCATTCGAGTGCCAGACTACGACAACCGGTTGCAGCGGCGATAATTATTGCCGTACCGTCAGTGACGCGACGCACACGCTGCGAAACACCGGGGGGCCGGAAGTGCACCGCTTCGTCCTGTCATGACGGCTGCGGCAATGACACCGCCCGGTGGCTGCGACGCCCCTCACCTCACCGAACGGAGTTGCCGCATGCCCGAAGACGAGCCCTGGGAGTACTCCCTGTACATCCCGAACGACCCGCGCGCCGTCACCATCAGTCGCCGCACCCTCCGGCTCATCCTCACGATGCACGGCCTGATCCGTCTGGTCGACGTCGCCGAACTGCTGGCGACGGAGCTGATCACCAACGCCGTGCGGCACACCAAGGGGCCCGCCGCGCTGCGGGTGCGGTGGTCGGCCGGCGTGCTGCGGATCGGCGCGTGGGACGCGGACCCCGAACCGCCGCTCGCTCCCGCCGGGTTGAACGGAAACGTCACCGACGAGGACGGCCGAGGGCTTGCCCTGGTCAGGGCCTGCTCCGACCTGTGGGGCTGGCATCCGCTCTCCCGGTTCGGCAACCGGGGCAAGTACGTGTGGTGCGAGCTCTCCGGTCAGTCCGGTCAGCCCGGTGTCACCAGCCGGGCCTCGTAGGCGAAAACGGCCGCCTGGGTGCGGTCGCGGAGACCCAGCTTCACCAGGATGCGGCTCACATGGGTCTTGATCGTCGACTCGGCGACCACCAGCCGTCCGGCGATCTCCGCGTTCGACAGGCCCTGCGCGATGAGCACCAGGACCTCCGTCTCGCGCTCGGTCAGGTCGCCGTAGGCCGCGTGCGCGGACGGCATCAGGCGCGGGGCCTCGGACAGTTTGGAGAACTCGGTGATCAGGCGTTTGGTCACCGTGGGGGCGAGCAACGCCTCTCCGGAGGCGACGATCCGCACCCCGTCGGCGAGTTGGCGGGCCGAGGCGTCTTTGAGGAGGAAGCCGGAGGCGCCCGCGCGCAGCGCCTGGTAGACGTACTCGTCGAGGTCGAAGGTGGTCAGCACCAGCACCTTCGCGGCGCTGTCGGCGGCGACGATCTCGCGGGTCGCCTCGATGCCGTTCAGCTCGGGCATGCGGATGTCCATCAGGACGACGTCGGGGGCGAGTTCGCGGACCCGGTCCACCGCCTCCCGGCCGTTGACGGCCTCGCCGACGACCTCGATGCCCGGCATCGCGTTCAGCAGCACCGAGAAGCCCTCGCGCACCATCATCTGGTCGTCCGCGATCAGGACACGGATGGTGCGGTCGCCGTCGTTCATGCGTCACCTTCGTTCACCGAGGCGACCGGCAGGAACACCGCGACCTCGTAGCCGCCGTCGTCGGTCGGGCCGGCTGTCATCTCGCCGTTGAGCATGGTGACCCGCTCGCGCATGCCGGTGACGCCGTGCCCGGCGCCGGGCGAGGGCTTCACCAGGTTCGGTGTGGGCACCGGACCGTTGACTATGCGCAGCCCGAGGCCGCCGAGGACGTACCCGATCTCGACCCGGGCGCTCGCTCCCGGCGCGTGCCGCAGGCTGTTGCTCAGCGCCTCCTGCACGATCCGGTACGCCGACAGCTCCACGCCCTGCGGCAGCTCGCGCACCGCGCCGGTCACCACCTTCTCCACGTCCAGACCGGTGTCCCGCACATTGGCGAGCAGGGCGTCCAGGTCGGCGAGGGTGGGCTGCGGGGCGTCGGGGGCCTCGTAGTCCTCGGCGCGGACCACGCCGAGGACCCGGCGCAGCTCGGTGAGTGCGGCCACCGCGTTCTCGCGGATGGTGGCGAAGGCGCGCTCCAGCTCGGGCGGCGGGTTCTCCACCCGGTAGGGGGCGGCCTCGGCCTGGATGGCGACGACCGACATGTGGTGCGCGACCACGTCGTGCAGCTCGCGGGCGATGGTGGTGCGCTCCTCGAGGAGCGTGCGCCGGGAGCGTTCGTGCGCGGTGACCGTCTGCTGGGCGGTCACCTCCTGCCGGGCGGTGTGGCGGACGTGCCAGAGGGAGACCACGAGCAGGGCGATGGCGGAGGTCACCGTCATGGGCGCGCTGTTCGTGTAGTAGTACGGGCCGCCGAACACGAGGTCCGAGAAGAAGGCGTACAGGGCGGTCAGGACCCACATCCAGGCGGCAGTGCGGGGCCGGGTGCGGAGCGCCACGACGGCCAGCACCACCAGGTGGCTGATGAACGCGCCGGGCACCCACGGCCATTCGCCCCAGCCTCCGTTCAGTACCGCGGTCACGGGGGTCGCCGCCATCGACAGCCAGAACGCGCCGACCGGCCGGATCAGGGTGGCCAGCACGGGGAGCGCGCAGATCAGGCCGATCAGCAGGGACAGCGAACCGTTGTCGGTGTCGCCGCCCGCCGCACCGACCCACAGGACGAACAGGGCGGCCAGGGCCACCACCGCGTGCGGAAGCTGCTCCGCGGCGGACCGCAGTCGGCCGGGCAGTCGGCGGGCGATCGGCCCGGACGCGTCCGTACGCGGCAGCGGACGGTAGGCGAAAGCATCGTGGAACAGGTCCTGGCGCAGCCCGCCCAGGGCTTTCTGGGCCAGCCGGTACTCCGGGCTGCGCGATGTCCCGGCCCTGCCCCCGGGCGGCGCGGACGGTGGCTTCAGGTGAGTCGTCTCGGTCACGTTCACACGGTAGGCCGCCCGGGTGACCGCGGTCGTCCCCGCTGAGACGGGTTCCTGGGCGTCCGTCTCAGGTACTACGCGGGCCGCGCGGACGGCCTCCCGGCCCACCTTTGGAGGATCAGTACCCGGAGGGGCGGACCAACCCCGACTCGTACGCGAACACCGCCGCCTGGGTGCGGTCACGCAGGCCCAGTTTCACCAGGATGCGGCCCACATGGGTCTTCACGGTCTGCTCGGCGACCACCAGTCGCCGTGCGATCTCCGCGTTCGACAGGCCCTGCGCGATCAGCGAGAGCACCTCCGTCTCGCGTTCGGTGAGGTCGCCCACGCGGTCCCTGAGCGGGGGGCGGGGTCTGGCGTCCAGCCGGGAGAACTCGGCTATCAGGCGGCGGGTGATGCCGGGCGCGAGCAGGGCGTCTCCGGATGCCACCACCCTTACCGCCTGGGCGAGTTGGTCGGCGGAGGCGTCCTTCAGCAGAAAGCCGGAGGCGCCGGCCCGCAGTGCCTCGTACACGTACTCGTCGAGGTCGAAGGTGGTCAGCACCAGCACACGGATGTGCGGGGCGGCCGTGGTGATGCGGCGGGTGGCCTCGATGCCGCCGAGTTCGGGCATGCGGATGTCCATCAGGACGACGTCCGGGGCGAGTTCGGCGACCTGGGCGACCGCGTCCAGTCCGTCCACCGCCTGGCCGATCACCTCGATGTCGGGCTGGGTGTTCAGCAGCACGGTGAAACCCTGCCGGACCATCTGCTGGTCGTCGGCGACGAGTACGCGGATCATGCGGGGCCGTCCTGTGGAGGGGTGTCGGAAGCGTGCGGGGCGGGGAGCGGGAGGTGGGCCTCGACCTTGTAGCCGTGGCCGGTCCAGGGGCCGGCGGTGAGGGTGCCGCCGAGCATCGCGGTCCGTTCCCGCATGCCGAGCAGCCCGTGCCCGGCGCCCGAGGACAGCGGTGCCTCACGGGTGGGGCGACTGTTGAGGACCTCGACCCGCAACCCGCCCCGGTCGTAGGCGAGGCGGACCTGGGCGGTGGCGCCGGGTGCGTGGCGCAGGACGTTGCTCAGCGCCTCCTGCACGATCCGGTACGCCGACAGTTCCACGCCGGGCGGCAGCGGGCGCCGCTCGCCGGTGATCTCGGTGGTGACGGTGAGTCCGGCGGCGCGGGTGTTCTCCACCAGCGCCCCCAGCCGGTCCAGGGTGGGCTGCGGGGCGTGGGGAGCGTGGGGCGCGGTGGCGGAGCCCTCCGGGTGCGGGCTGGGCACGCCCTCGTGATCGCCGGTGCCGACGGGGTGTTCGGAGCGCAGGACGCCCAGGACGCGGCGGAGTTCGGTCAGCGCGTCGACGGCGTTCTGCCGGATGCCGGCCAGGTTCTCCTTCAGCTCCTCGGGCGGGTTCTCCACCAGGTGCGGGGCGACCTGCGCCTGGATGGAGATGACCGACATGTGGTGGGCCACCACGTCGTGCAGTTCGCGGGCGATCCGGCTGCGTTCCTCCAGCAGGGTGCGCCGGGAGCGTTCCTCTGCGGTGAGGGTGGTCTGCTCCACGAGTTCGGCGCGGGCCTCGCGACGGCCGCGCAGGGCGATGCCGAGCACGACCACGACGGTGGACAGGGAGGCGGCGAGCATGCCGGTGGACAAGTAGTCCGGGCCGCCCCAGAGTGCCTGGAAGACATAGGTGACCAGCAAGGTGAGCACCAGGGCCTCGACCGAGACGCGGGTCCGCACGCGCAGCGTGAGCAGCAGCAGGACCAGCAGATGGGCGACGATGCCGGCAGCGGTCCAGGGCCACTGGAAGCCGGCCGCCGGGCCGTAGAGCAGGTGATGGACCGCGACCGCCCCCAGCACCGTGGACCCCAACGACATCCACCAGGCGGTGATCGGCCGCCACAGTCCGACGATCACGGCGCCGCCCTGTCCGACCGCGACCGCGACCGCGAAGCCGATCTCCACGTACCCGTGGTCCCGGAGCTGGGCGAAGCCACCCCCGAAAATCCCGAATCCGGCCAGGCACAACACCCCGTGCGGCAGCCAACGCAACCACTTGAACGGCGGCAACGGGTCCGCCCGCGCGGTGCACAGGTCATCGCGCAGCACACGCAGCCAACGCACCACCCGGCCCGCCACCATCCGCCCGAACACCCGCGCGACCCCCGATTCCGTCATCCGCGCCAGCCTAGACATGCCGTACTCCCTCCACCGCGCCCCGTTCCGTCAACTGCTGCTGTGTGCACACCACTTGGGGTCGTTCCCAGCCAGGTGTCCGGGGTCCTCCGCGCCCCCGCCCACCCTGCTGCTCCCAGGACCGGAACGCGGCCCGGCACACAGCGAGGGCGCAGGCGAGCACCGGCAGCCAGGCCAGCCGGGCGGCGATCCAGCCGAGATCGTCGGGGAGGGTGTGCAGGCCGGGCAGGCGGCCGAGGAGGAGTCCGGTGGCGGTGGTCGCCATCAGGGCCGTCTGGTGCCAGAGGAAGACCGTCATCGCGGAGAGGTTGACCAGCGCCACCGCCGCCCACGCGACCGGCCGGCGCATCGCGTCCCGCAACCGCTCCCGCAGCAGCAGCGCCAATCCGCACTGGGCGAGGCCGAAGGTGACGGCGGCCAGCGTCGGCGGGTTGAGGTTGGACACCTCGGCGCCCGGCACGCCGACCATCGACGCCGGGTAGCCCGCCCAGGCGACGAGCGCGGCCGTGGCCGCCGTACCGCCGACGAGCAGGAGCAGGCCGGAGCGGCGGCGTTCCAGTTCGCCCCGGGTCCAGGCGGCGCCCAGGGTGTAGGGGACCAGCCAGCCGGCCGCGAGGTTGATCCAGCCGAGCCGGTCGGGGCCGCCGAGACCGAAGCGCAGCAGGTCCACGTGCAGGACGACGGCGAGCGGCCACAGCGGGTGGAGCCGGGCCAGCAGCGGGGTCGCGGCGGTGAGGGCGGCGAAGACCAGCAGGAACCAGAGCGGGGACAGGGCGAGCTTCACCAGCGTGCGGACGGTCGCGTACTCGGTCCCGGAGAGCAGGAGCGCGACCGCGACGGCCGTCCACAGGCTGAGGACGGCGGCGACCGGCTTGAACAGCCGGGCCAGACGGGTCCGCAGCCAGCGGCGGTACGGGATGCCGCGGGCGCGGGCCAAGGCGTGTCCGCGGGTCGCGACATGGCCGCCGACCAGGAAGAACACGGCGAGCGTCTGGAACAGCCAGGAGACGGGCGCCAGCCACGGCATGTGCTGGAGGGGGCTGGCCGTGCGCAGGGTGCCGCCGTCCGCGACGAGGGCGGTGACCAGCCAGTGGCCGAGGACGACACCGAGGACGGCGAGGGCGCGCAGGGCGTCCACGGCGCGGTCGCGGTGGGCGGGGGTGGCGGCCTCGACGCGGTCGGCGGCCTGCCGCATGAGGTCGCGTACGGCGTCGGGGCTCAGGTCAGTCATGGGTCACCGCCGTGGTCCGGCCGAGGACGATCCGGGTCAGGTTGGTCAGGGAGGGGGAGTCGGGCGCGAAGTAGTCGCTGTGGCCGCCGTCGCCGGCCGTGAAGACCCGGGCGCCGAACTCCGGCGCGACGGGGTCGGTGCCGAAGCCGACGGTGGTGCCGAACAGATCGGCGCTGAGGTGCGGGACGTTCGCCACCCAGTCGTCGGCGCCCCGAGCCGCCCAGATCCGGGCCCGGGTGCGCAGCGCGGCGGCGGTGTCGGTGCCGGTCCCCGGGCTGCCGACGACCGCGATGTCGTCGACGTCCAGTCCTGCGGCGGCGCGGGCGCACACGACCGATCCGTAGGAGTGGCAGATCAGGGAGATCTGGGTGCGCGGACCGGAGACGGCGCGCAAGTCGTCGACGAGGGACCGCAGTTCGGGGGCGGCCCGGTCGGCCCGGTCGGTGGTGACGACGGCGACGCCGACCGTGCCGGGCGTCTCGTAGCCGAGCCAGGCGACGACCGCCGTCCGGACACCCGCCGGGGCCTCCCGGGTGAGCCGCGTGTGGAGGGCCTCGGCGGCGGCGCGGAACCGGCCGTAGGTGTCGAGGCCGGTGTCGGAGCCGGGGACCAGGGCGGCGACGCGGTCGGCGTGCGTGAGGTCGCCGAGCACCTCGGTGACCCGTCCGGGGCCACGGCCGTCGAAGGCCAGCAGCTGCCGGTCGGGACCCGCCAGGGCACGGTCGGTCGCCGCGCGCCGTCGGTCGCCGTGGTCGGCGGCCGTCCGCGCCGCGGTCTCGGCGTTGGCACGGTTGGCGGCGTAGGCGGCGTCGAGGGTGGCCGCGGTCGGCGGGGCGAGCCTGGCGGGGGCCGGGGCGGGAACCTGGGGCCGGGCCGCACCGGCCACGGGCAGGGTCACGGCCGAGGCGACGAGAACGGCGAGTGCGGTACGGCGCCACCGGAGCCTCATGGTCGTCTCCCCTCCCTGTTCGCCCGGGTCATCGGGCTTGTCAGGAAGGGAAGTTACGGATCGGCGCAGGTAACCCGCGTCCCGCCGGGGGACTCACCTGGGACGTAGCTCTCAGGTATCACGGGTATGACGGTTCGACGGGGACGACGGGGACGACGGGGACGACGGGGACAACGGGTGCAACCGGTCGACCAACGACCCGTTTCACCAGGCGAGTTGGGCGATCTCCTCCGCCACCACCGCGCAGGCGTCCGCCGCCGGGTCGATCAGCGGGAAGTGACCGGCGTCCGCCAGCAGCGTCAGCCCGACCACCTCGCCGGCCTTCGCCGCCGCTTCCGCGTAGGACTCGGCGACCGCCTGCGGGACGTCGACGTCGTCCCGGCCCTGGACGAGGACCGTGGCGATACCGGTGGGCAGCAGCAGCGCCGGGTCCGCGTACGGTTGACGCCCAGCGAACTCCTCGTCACCGCCGAGTAGTTGGCGGACAGCGCCGCCGCAGACGTCCAGCTTGTCGGCGACCGCGAGGTCGGCGATCGGCGCGAGCGCGACGACCCCGCGCAGCGGGGCGGGACGGTCGGTGCGCCAGGGGCTGTCGGCGGGCAGGACGTGCCGGGCGGCGGCCCACAGCGCCAGATGGCCGCCGGCCGAATGGCCGGTGAGCACCATGCGGCGCGGGTCGGCCGCGGGCAGGTGCTGCCGGGCCAGCTCGGGCAGGACGTCCAGCGCCGCGGAGACGTCGTCGAAGGTGTCGGGCCACCGGCCCGCGACCGGGTCACCGTCGCCGGACTCCCCCGCACCGCGCCGGTATTCGACACTGGCCACGGCGAAGCCCCGGCCGGCCAGGAACGCGGCGAACGGGCTGACGTGGCGACGGTCGTGGGGGGCGCGCCAGGCACCACCGTGCAGGACGACGACGACCGGCGCGGGTCCGCCCTCACCGCGCGGCGCGTAGAAGTCGATCAGCTGGTCCGGGTGGTCGCCGTAGGCCGCGGTGGCGTCGGGGCCGACGGGCGGATGGGAGAAGGCCGACTCCTCCTCGGCGGCGGCCCGGGCGGCTGCGGAGTCGTCCGTCATGCTCCAACCTCTCAGCGATGAAACGTACTTGGCGGACGAGAGAAGACTTCGGCCGTTGGCCGGGACGGTATCAGCCCGACGACAGGCGTGGACATGGGGATATCACGCTCGGTGAACACCCTGCGGAGCGGTTCGGCAGCACACCGTGCCGCACCGGCCTCCGCCCCGTCCGCACCCGCCCCGCACGGGCACCGTCCCGGCCGGGCCGTCGCCTAGGTCCCGGGCTCCGCCAGGACGTCCGCCAGGACCCGCGCCGCCCGCTCCACGTCCGCGAAGCCGACGTACAGCGGGGTGAAGCCGAAGCGGAGCACGTCCGGTCGGCGGAAGTCGCCGACCACGCCACGCCCGACCAGCCGCTTCATCACGTCACCGGCGTCCCGGCAGCGCAGGGCGATCTGGCTGCCCCGCTCCCGGTGCGCGCGCGGGGTCACGCACTCGACCCGGCCCTCGGGGACGTACGCCTCGACGCACTCCAGGAAGAAGTCCGTCAGCGCGAGGGACTTGGCTCGCACCGCCTCGACCGTGACGCCGTCCCAGACCTCCAGCGCCGCCTCCAGCGCGAGCATGGAGAGGATGTCCGGGGTGCCGACCCGCCCGCGCAGCGCGCCCGGCGCCGGTTCGTGGTCCGGGCGCATCCCGAAGGGATCCGCGTGGGAGTTCCAGCCGGGCAGCGGGGAGTCGAAGAGGTGCTGCAGGCCCTCGCGCACGTACAGGAACGCCGGTGAACCGGGGCCGCCGTTCAGGTACTTGTAGGTGCAGCCGACCGCCAGGTCCACGCCGTGCGCGTCCAGTCCGACCGGCAGCGCGCCCGCGCTGTGGCACAGGTCCCAGACGACCGGCGCCCCCGCCATGTGCACGACGGCCGTGAGCGAGGGGAGGTCGTGCAGGCGGCCGGTGCGGTAGTCGACGTGGTTGAGCAGTACGGCGGCGGTACGGGGGCCGAGCGCGCCCGCCACCTCGGACGGCGGTACCGGGCGCAGGGTGCAGCCGGTCATCCGGGCCGCCGACTCGGCGATGTAGCCGTCCGTGGGGAACGTGGTCGCGTCGACCACGATCTCGTTCCGCCCCGGGTCCGTCAGCCGCGCCAGCCGTACCGCGCCCACCAGTGCCTTGAACACGTTGACACTGGTCGAGTCGCCGACCACGATCTGCCCGGCCGCCGCGCCGACCAGCGGCGCGATGCGGTCGCCGATCCGCTCGGGCGCCGTCCACCAGCCTTCTTCCGTCCAGGACCGGATGCGCAGCTCGCCCCACTCCCGGCGGACCACGTCCTCGATCCGGCCGGGGACGGCGGCGGGCAGCGCGCCCAGCGAGTTGCCGTCGAGATAGACGGTGTCGCCGCCCTCCTCCAGAACGAACTCGACCCGTTTGACCGCCAGTTCGTCGGCCGCGTCCAGTTTCTCCGCTTTCGTCACCAGTTCAGACATGAGATCGCGCCGTCCACAGCTCGGGGAACACGTTCTTCTGCGCCCGCTTCTCCAACCAGGCCACCCCGGCGGAGCCTCCGGTGCCCGCCTTGGCGCCCATCGCGCGGCGGGTGGCGACCAGGTGGTCGTTGCGCCAGCGCCACACCAGCTCGGCGACATCGGTCAGCGCCTCGCCGAGGCGGGCCACCTCGTCCCGTTCGTCACCCGAGTAGACGGCCGCCCAGACCGACTCCACCTCCGGCGACGGCTCGTACCGCCGGGACACGTCACGCCGCAGCACGTCCTCGGGGATCGCGTGCCCGCGCCGCGCGAGGAGGCGCAGCACCTCGTCGTACAGGCTCGGCTCGTACAGCGCCTTCTCCAGCTCGGCGTGCGCACGGGGCGCGCCCCGGTGCGGGACCAGCATGGACGCGGACTTGTCGCCGAGCAGGAACTCCAGGCGCCGGTACATCGCCGACTGGAAACCGGAGCCCTCGCCGAGCGCGCCGCGGTAGGCGTTGAACTGGGCGGGGGTGAGCTGTCCGAGTGGCTTCCAGGAGGCGTTCAGCGCCTCCAGCTCCCGCACGGACCGCTTCAGCGCGTCGATCGCGGTCGGTACGTCGTCACCCCGCAGCGCGTTCGCCGCCGTCTCCCACTCGTGCACGATGACGGTGAACCACAGCTCCATCACCTGGGTCGTGACCAGGAAGACCATCTCCCCGGGATCGTCGGAGAGGGTGTGCTGGAGGTGGGTGAGGACATCCGCCCTGACGTAGTCCTCGTAGGGGGTCGTGCCCTCGAAGTCGAGATGCGGGGTCTCCGGCTCACAAGCCTCGTGGGACATCGCTGTCTCCTGAAATGTACTCCGGGTAGCGGTCCGCCCCTGCCGTTACCGACACGGGGGCCCCGGTCCCCACGGTGCATCTTCCGTAATGGTCCCCCACCACCGCAAGATCTGCCCGGTGCGAACCTCGCCGGGCCTGCCGGGGGCCCGATTCCCTGAGACGATCGGGTCATGGGCCGCGGAATGCGCAACGGTCGCAAGAAGTCGGGCGGCCGCGAGGCGTCGACGGAAAGGGGGCGGCGGCTGCGCTGGCTGCCCGCCGCGATCATCGTGACCGCCCTCGTCCTCAGCTTCTTCACCCAGGGGGGCCTCAACACGTTCCCCTTGCTCGTGGCCGCCCCGGTGGTGGCCGCGCCGCTCCTCTCCCTGCGCGGGACGATCGCCACCGGCGTGACGGCGAACCTCGTGGGGCTCGGCCTCGTGTTCCTGAAGAGAGAGCCGACCGCCTACGAACTCGTCCCGTTCAGCAGCCTGGTCGTTCTCACCGTCATCGCGGCGTTCCTCAACGTGCTGCTGGCCCGCGACCGGAGAGAGCTGAAGACGAGCCGTGAGGTGGCAGCCGTGCTGCAGCGGGCGGTGCTCCCGGACCTGCCCGACCGGGTGGGACGGCTGGCCGTGGCCACCCGGTACGAGGTCGCCCACAAGGAGGCCGCCATCGGCGGTGACCTCTTCGCCATCCACGAGACGCCCCACGGCATCCGGATGCTCATCGCCGATGTGCGCGGCAAGGGGGTCGAGGCGGCCCGTACGGTCAACGCCCTGCTCGGCTCGTTCCATGAGGCCAGCGACCACCGACCGGACCTGCCGGGCGTCGTCCGGCAGCTGGAGGGCCGGATGCAGGCAGGCATCAGACACGCGAGTGGAGAAGAAGCCGAGTCGTTCGCCACGGCCGTCGTCGCGGAGCTTCCCCCTGACTACTCCGTGCTCCGCATCGCCAACCGGGGCCACGAGGCGCCCCTGCTGGTCCACGACGGCAAGGTGATCCCGCTGGAACCGGCCACGCCGGCGCTGCCACTGGGCCTTGACCTCCTCGACGCCGACGACGAGGTCCCGGTCGACCTGTTCGACCTGCCCGTCGGGGCCACCCTGGTGCTGTACACCGACGGCATCAACGAAGCCCGCGACGCGGACGGGGTCTTCTTCGACCCCGTCCCGACGCTGTCCCGGCGCTTCCCGCCCGATCCGGACGCGGTACTCGACGCCGTCCTCTCCGCCGTCTCCCGGCACACCGGGGGAAATCTGCAGGACGACGCCGCCCTCTTCGCCGTCACACTGGAAGACGCCGTTTCCGGGGCGGACCGACTGCGGCCCGCCCCGGAAACGGGCCGCTCGGAGCACGGCGCGTAGCCCGGCCCCGGCGTTCGTTCACGCCGTCGGCACGCGCCACCGCCGGCGCAGGTCCGCACCCACCTCGTCGGCGTGCCGACTGCGCGTCTCGGGGACGAACCGGGCGACGAACCCCACGCCGAGGACGCAGATCGCGGCGAAGATCCAGAAGGTGGGCCCTTCCCCGATGGCCGAGATCAGGGGGAGGAACACCAGGCTCACCGCGAAGTTGGAGAGCCAGTTCACGGTCGCACCGGCGCTGGATCCCTCGGCGCGTTGGGCAGGGGGGAAGAGCTCGCCGAGCAGCACCCAGAAGACCGGGCCCAGGCCGACCCCGAACCCGATGATGTACAGCAGCATGAACACGAGCATGAGCACCGGGGGCAGCTT
>NZ_JBFAKH010000130.1:0-13600 GCF_040655635.1 Streptomyces sp. NPDC050388 | reverse complement strand
TCCGTCATCGACCTGCTGACCCAGGACGGCCAGTCGGTCGAGGAGTTGCGTGGGGAGGTGGAGAACGACATCCGCTACGCCAACATCACCATCATTGAAGGCACCGGCGCGAGCCAGTACGGCATCGGTGCCGTCTCCGCTCGACTGGTCGAGGCGGTACTGCGTGACGAACGCGCGGTGCTGCCCGTCGCCGCCTACTCCTCCCGCTACAAGGTCACACTCTCCCTGTCCAGCGTTCTCGGGGCGGGTGGCGTCCAGCAGATGCACGTACCCACCATGACGCCTGAGGAGCACCAAGCGCTGCTCGAGAGCGCCCAGGTCCTGCGCGACGCCGCCGAACGGGCCGTTGCCGTTGCGACGACCTGAGCCGCAGCTCAATCGGCACGCCGTGCCATTCGGCGGCCCGAAAGACGGGCCACTGGTAAACATCCGTCACCTGTTTGCCTTGGCGTCCGCCCTCGGGCACGGCTGCCGGACCGGCTCCACTGCGGCCAGCCGGGCGTCGAGAGTTGTGATGCCGACATGAGTGGCCGTCTCGTCCCCCGGTCGCAGCGACACCACAAGGCGTCCGTCGGGTTCCGGCCGGCCCATGGCGACGCTGCCGATGGTGTGGCCGGACTGAATCCGCACGGCATGGCCCAGTTTCCCGGTCCCCAGGGCCGGGTGCCTGGCTGCCCTGGTGACGGCCCAGCCGTCCTCGATCACGACGGTCGACGAGCCCTCCAGCGAGCGTGATGGCCTCCCACCCCGCTGCTGTCCGGGCCGATGATCGCGTTCTGCGCCCCGTTCGGCAGCAAGAAGATGATCATGAAATCGAACGTGTCGAGGTTGGCCAGGCCTGCTCCCCCGTGCAGCGGAACAAGGCGACGATGAGCGCGTAGACCAGAACGGTCCGCGGCGCTGTCACGTTGTGGAGCGTATGAGTGCCTGACGGGGTGTCTGGTTCGGTGGGGCCGGGTTCCGGCTCCGTGCTCAGGGGGTAGCAGACAGGCCGGCGACGCCGGTGACCTGATCCCAGACAGCGAAGCGGACGGTCATCTCGGCGCGGTAGCCGGGGGCGGTCATCCGGTGGCGACGGGGCCGGAAGTGGGGCGAGATACCGCTGAACGCGGACAGGAATTGCTGGGCTCCGCCGACGCTGCGGAAGCCCTTCATGGCGCGTTCACGCTGCCGGGTGGGCTGGTGGCTGCTCTCGGCCCGGTTGTCGAGGTACTTCGACTGCCGGTGCTCGACGGAGGGCACGGCCTCGCGGTGGGCGGCACCGTAGGAGCGGAGCCTGTCCGTGACGATCACCCGGGGCACCGTGCGGGTCGTCTTCAGCAGGCGGCGGAAGAAGCGCCGGGCCGCGGCCTTGTCCCGCCGGTTCTGCACGAGGATGTCCAGGACGGTGCCGTCCTGGTCCACGGCCCGCCACAGATACTTCTACTCTCCGTTGATCCTGACGAACACCTCGTCCAGATGCCATGTGTCGCCGGGCCGGGGCCGACGGCGGCGCAACGCGCCGGCGTACTGCTGCCCGAACTTCACACACCAGCGCCGCACCGTCTCATGCGAGACGGTCACGCCGCGCTCGAGCATCAGTTCCTCGACCTCGCGGAACGACAGCGGGAAGCGGAAGTACAGCCGCACACAGTGGGCGATAATCTCCACCGGGTACCGGTGCCCCTGGTACGACGGCGGCACGCTGTCCACGGACAACCCCTCCCGCATGATCAACCAGAAGATCATCCCACCCGCTCAGCCAACGTGACACCGCCCCGTTTTCGGTTCCCGACAACGGCCGCGGCGCCGTCGGATTCGCACTGCCGAACTCTCCGCGGGCGCCGGTGCGCCAACTGTCCGGCGGTGGCTGCGGCAACTTCCCCACCTCACAAGTGCGTTCGGATGCCGCAGTCGGCAACGCGCCGCGCCTCGTGCGCTGGTCGGTGTTCCGGGTGGCCTCGATTTGCCCTGATGGCAACAACCTGCCACTAATTCAGCCCGCCTGGCGCAATGTTGCAGACGTTCACGAGTGCGGGAGTGGTCGTGCGGGACTCCGCTTCCGGTTCCGGTCACGCGCCCGTCAACCCGCTCGGATCGGCCTTTAGGTTCGGCCGGACGGGGGCCGGACGGCCGTCGTGCATCGGACACAAGGGAGGACGAATGGCCAGGATCGCGTCTGGAGGACGCGCGGCGGCGACCGTCGCGGCGGCGCTCGTGCTGGGGGTGACGGGGGCGACGCAGGCGGTGGCCGCTCCGACGGGCGAGGAGCGGTCGACGACGACCGTCCGGGCCCAGGCCATCGCGGCGAAGGTGGACTACGACACCTGGCAGAGCGATGTGCGCAAGGTGATCGACGAGGCCCGCCCCTACGTCGAGCAGCGACTGGACGACAGCGCGGGTGAGAAGCCGGCGATCGTCCTCGACATCGACAACACCTCGCTGGAGACGCACTTCCAGACATTGCCGCCGACCCCCGCCGTCAAGCCAACTCTCGAACTGGCCCAGTACGCGCACAGCAGGGGCGCGGCCATATTCTTCGTCACCGCGCGGCCCGACCTGCTCTCATGGATCACGGAGGCGAACCTCAAGTCGGTCGGGTATCCGATCACGGGTCTGTACCAGCGGAATCTCGGTGATCTGTTCCGCGACACGGCCGAGTTCAAGACGTCGAAGCGGGCCCAGATCGAGGCCGCCGGATACACGATCGTCGCCAACATCGGAAACAACACGTCGGATCTGGTGGGAGGACACGCGGAGCGGACCTTCAAGCTGCCCGACTACGACGGGGCCCTGGACTGACCGGCCCGGGCCGGTCTGCGCCTCGCCTGGCCGGCCCGAACGTGACTGAGGCTCTCTGACGGCAGGCGCCTCCGGCTCTCACCGCACACGGCGGGCCGGGGGCGTTCGCGCGGAAACGACTCCTGGCAGTCGATAAGGATGCCCCCCTCTGCGCAATGAGGTTTTCCGTAATCGTTTCAGACAGGGGTGTTTGACGTTATGAAGTTGTCCTAGGTACTGTTCAACTAACAGGAATGACGCAGGCGACTGTTGACTACCCTCCAGAGGGATGTCCAGTTTGCCGCCTGTGTCTGCTTATCGGGGGAATGGAGTTCAAAATGCGGTATGCCTGCCGCGTTGCACCTGCGGGTCGCGTGCCTCTCCATGGACTCTGTACGGTGCCCCGCTAGGTTATTTCTCTGGCTGTTTGCACGAGTATTACCCCGCGCCAGGGTCTTCACGCCCCACAAGGGCATTCGAACAGGGCGGACGGGGACTCCTATTGGTCAAGCTTCAGGGGGAGCTGTGCCCAGTACCTCAGTCAATTACGAGACAGCCAACGATTCAGGGCTCACCGCAGGATTTACGGAATCGCGGCCTTCGAGTGACGAAATAGAGGGCGTGCTGCTACAGGCCCGGAAACTCGTCGAAATCGCCGTCGACCGCCACCGTAACGTGGAGCGACTGGTCGCCTCACTCGAACCGGACGAGAATTCCGTCGGGGTCGCCACGGAGCAGATGATCGCCACGGCCCGTCACCACCTGGCCGTCGTCCTCTCCGGTGAGGGCGAGGACGAGATCTACCAGCTGATCGACCGGCTGGGCCGGGCCACCGCACGCGGGGTCCGCGTCAAGCTGCTCGGCCGGGTCGGTCTCCTGCGGGACCGCCGCTTCCTGGAGCACCTCGACAAGTACGCACCCGGAGTCGAAACCCGCCTGGTCAGGGCTCCGTTACAGGAAATGGTCCTCGCCGACGGCGTCATCGGCGCGGTGTGGATACGCAACGGGGTCGCCGTCTGCGAGGCGGTGCTCGTCCGCGCCCCGGCCGTCCTGCGCAATCTGCGCACCCTGTTCGCCGTCTCCTGGTCGAGCAGCGCCGCCCTCGCCGACCACCGACGCCTGAGCGACCGCTCACGCAGCGCGCTCGGCCGGCGCATCCTCCAAGCCCTCAGCTCGGGGCGCACCGACGAGGCCGCCGCCCGCGAACTGGGGGTTTCGGTGCGCACGTACCGACGCAACGTCGCGGAAATAACGCGTGAGCTGGGTGCGAGCTCGAGATTTCAGGCGGGTGCCCGCGCCGTTGAGCTCGGGCTTCTTTTCCCCTCGGGCGATCTGATGCCCACGGGCACCGGCCGGTTGGCGGGGTAAGTACTTGTCAGGCTGACCTTTGACAATGCGGAAAACCTCAGGTTGCTGGCAGCTTGTTGTAGCTCTCCTTGTGGTGCGGACAGTCGAGATTGCAGGATCTTCCTGCCTCCACAAAAGGCGTCCAGGCCGCTATCTGCGAGGAACAGCATCGATGAGTGACGTGATGATCGAAGCGACGGAGCTGGGCAGAACGTTCGGTGCCACCCGGGCACTCGACGACATCAGCTTTCGGATGGAAAAAGGGCGCGTGCTCTGTCTGCTCGGTCATAACGGTGCGGGTAAAAGCACACTGGTGAGTATTCTCGCCACCGTGCTGCCGCCCACGAAAGGCACGGCGCAGGTCTCCGGGTTCGACGTCGTGCGAGAGGCTCGGGACGTGCGCCGCCGCATCGGTCTGACCGGCCAGTTCGCGGCGGTGGACGAGAGCCTCACCGGCCGCGCCAACCTGCTGCTGGTGGCCCGGCTCCTCGGAGCCGGCAAGCGGGAGGCGGCAGCGCGGGCCGAACAGTTGCTGGACATGTTCGCGCTGACCGAGGCGGCCGACCGTGCGGCGGGCACGTACTCGGGAGGCATGCGCCGGCGCCTCGACCTCGCCAGCAGCTTCGTGGGCCACCCCCAGGTGCTCTTCCTGGACGAACCCACCACGGGACTCGACCCGGTCAGCCGCAACGCCCTGTGGGACCTCGTCCGTGAGGTGGTGGGTGCGGGCACCACGGTGCTGCTGACCACCCAGTACCTGGAGGAGGCCGAGCAGCTGGCGGACCGGGTCATGGTGCTCGGCCGGGGCCGGTGCATCGCGGACGGCTCGGTCGCCCAGCTCAAGGAACGGCTGGGCGGCAGCACGGTTTGGGTCACCCTCGCCGACCCCGGCACTACGGCCGCCGCGCTGAGCGCCCTGCGCACTGTGGGTCTCGACCCCTGCCCGGGCGAGCCCGCGGGCACGGTCACCGCCCCTGTGGAGGGATCCATCGGACTAGCCGCCGCGGTCCGGGCGTTCGACACCGCGGGAGTGGAGATCACCGGCATCTCACTGTCCGAACCGACGCTGGACGAGGTCTATCTGGCCCTCGCCGAAGAGCGCGCCGGCGTCCCGGTCCCGTCCTGAGGCCCGTTGCCTCCCCGCCTCGGACCCGGGCCGCACCGGTGAATATGTGGACCATCAGCAGGCTGACCGACGCCCGCCCGTGCCCCGCCGCGCCGCCGGGCGCGCCCCGGGCCACCATGCCGTGGACCGCGCGGGTGCGGCGGTGGATCCGCAAACGGCGCGATGCCCGCCAGGACTTCACCACGCACCACCATCGACGGTCTTGATCCTCCAGGGAGCCCTTCATGACGGCGATCACGCCGACGTACCACTCGATCACCGAGGCGACGATGATGCCGCGTCTCGTCCGGCTCGGCCCCAATCTGTACGGCGCGGTCTTCTCTCTCATGAAGCTGCTGCCCGCGCACTACATCCTGCAGCGCGCCCACAACCGGGGCGAGCTGGACGCCGACACGGTGATCGTGGAGACCACGTCGGGAACGTTCGGCCTTGCGCTGGCGATGCAGTCCGCCCTCATGGAGCGTGAGCTGATCCTCGTCAGCGACCCGGCGATCGATGCCAACCTGTACCGGAGACTGACCGATCTCGGCGCCACGGTGGAGATCTGCCAGGAGCCCGCGCCGGTCGGCGGCTACCAGGAGGCACGGCTGCGCAGGCTCGCCGAGATCCGCGCCGAACTCCCCTCGACCTTCTGCCCCGAGCAGTACAGCAACCCCGACAACCCGCGCTCCTACGGGGTGGTCGCCGAGCAGATCGCCCGCTCGCTCGGCACCCCGGACTGCATGGTCGGACCAGTGGGTTCGGGTGGTTCGATGTGCGGCACCACCCGCGGGCTGCGCGAACTGACCCCGCACATCCAGGCCATCGGCGTCGACAGCCACCGCAGCGTGCTCTTCGGGCAGCCCGACGGCCCCCGTTCCCTGCGCGGTCTCGGCAACAGCCTGTGGCCGGCCAACCTTGACCACTCCACCTTCGACGAGGTGCACTGGTGCTCGGCGCCCGAGGCGTACGCGTACACCAGGCGACTGCACGCCACCCACGCGCTGTTCCAGGGGCCGACCAGCGGTGCCGCCTACCTGGCCGCCCAATGGTGGGCCGACCGCAACCCCGACGGACTGTGCGTCGTGATGCTCCCCGACGAGGGCTACCGCTACCAGGCGACCGTGTACAACGACGCATGGCTCGCCGAGAACGGCCACACATTGCCGCACCCGCCCGCCGAGCCGGTCCTGGTCGACTCGCCGGCCGACACCGGCGACAACTGGACCCGGATGCTCTGGGGGCGGCGCACCTACGAGGACGTGCACGGCACCGTGCCGCGCTCCGGCGGATCCCTTCCCGACCCGGTGCTGTCATGAGCGGCACGGGTCGGCTCACCCGCACGCTCGGCGCGCGCACCACCCGTGTCGTCTACGGCGAACCGGGGCCGGAGGACATCCGCCGGGAACTCGGCCACACCTCGGTCATCGACCTCGCGCACGTGGTGATGCTCACCGAGTGCGGGCTGCTGCCCCGGGACGCGGCCGCCGCCCTGCTGCGGGCGGTCACCGCACTGCGCGCCGACGGCTTCAGGGAGTTGTACGACCGGCCGGCGCCGCGCGGCCTGTACCTGATGTACGAGAGCCACCTCATCGAGCGGCTCGGCGCGGACGTCGGCGGGAAACTGCACACCGGCCGCTCCCGCAACGACATCAAGGCGACCATCACCGCGATACGGCTGCGCGACGACCTGACGGACCTGCTCGGCGAACTGCTGCGCCTCCAGGCCATACTGCTCTCCCGCGCCCGCGCCCACCGGGACGTGGTCATGCCGGTCTACACCCACTTCCAGCCCGCGATGCCCGTCACCTACGGCTACTACCTCGCCGGAATCGCGACCGCACTGGACCGGGACATCGTCGCGCTGCGGCACGCCGTCGAGGAGCAGAGCCGCTGCCCGCTCGGCGCCGGCGCCGTGTCCGGCACGGACCTGCCCATCGACCCGGCCCGCACGGCCGAACTGCTCGGCTTCGACGGGCCGCCGCTGCACGCCATGGACTCGGTGGCCTCCCGGGACACGCTGCTGCGTGCCCTCGCGGCGGCGGCCGGGGCTGGGCTCACCCTGAGTCGACTCGCCACCGATCTGCAGTTGTGGAGCACCCAGGAGTTCGGCTTCGTGGAGTTCCCCGAGCGGCTCGTGGGCGGCAGTTCGGCCATGCCGCAGAAGCGCAACGCGTTCCTGCTCGAGCATGTGAAGGCCAAGTCGGCGGCCGCCGTGGGGGCGTGGACCGCCTCGGCCGCCGCCATGAAGTCGACGCCGTTCACCAACTCCATCGAGGTGGGCACCGAGGCGGTCGGCGGGGCCTGGTCGGCGCTGGCCACCGTGCGCGACAGCGTGCTGCTGGCCCAGGTGCTGGTGAGCGGTGCCCGCCCGGACGGGCGGCGGATGGAGCAGCGGGCCCGGGAGGGCTTCGTGACGGCCACGGTGATCGCCAACCGGCTGGTGCGGCAGGACGTTCCGTTCCGCACCGCGCACCATGTGGTGGGCGCCGCGGTACGCGAGGCGGTCGAGGCCGGTGAGTCCGAGCTGACGAAGATCGCGCTGCCGGAGGGCCTGCGGGCCGATGTGAGCGCGGACATCCCGCCGCTTCCCGAGCTCGTCGCCGAGCACGACCGGGGTGGCGGCCCCGGGGCGTGCGAGAGCGTCGTCCACGAGCTCCGGGAGCGGCGCACGGAGCACGCCGCTCGGCTCGCCCGGTACCGTGCCCGGCTGGCGCGGGCGGAACGCGCCCTCGACACGGCGGTCGCGGCCGTGACCGGCGCAGGGGACAAGGGAGCAGAGCGATGAACGGTACGGCGGTCCGCTGGTTCGCCTTTCTGGAGAGCAACACCACCGGGACGGGACGGGAGTTCTGCGCGGCGGCACGGGCCCGGGGGCTGCGGCCGGTGCTGCTGACGCGGGACCCCGGCCGGTATCCCTACGTCACCGAGGACGCCGTCGACACCCTGGTCCTCGACACCTCGGACCTCGAGGCCGTGATGGAGGCCTGCCGGGGTCTGGCGGAGGGTGCCGGACTGGTCGGGGTCACCTCCAGCTCGGAGTACTTCGTGGCGGACGCCGCCCGGACAGCGGCCCTGCTCGGGCTGCCCGCGGCCGACGGCGACGCGATCGCCCGCTGCCGGGCCAAGGACCTCCAGCGGGCGGCGCTCGCCGCCCACGGGGTGCCGGTGCCCGCCTGGACGGCGGTCTCCGACGTGGTCGCGGCGGTGGAGGCGGCCGATGCCATCGGGCATCCGGTGGTGCTCAAGCCGGTGAGCGGCTCCGGTTCCAACGGCGTACGGCTGTGCCGGGGCCGGGCGGAGACCGAGGAGTGGGCCCACCGGCTGCTCGACCGGGCGACGGATGAGCGGGGCAACGCGGTGCCGAGCCGCATCCTGGTGGAGGCGGCCGTCGACGGGCCGGAGTTCTCCGTCGAGACCTTCGACGGCGACGTCGTCACCGTCGTCGCCAAACACACCGGCCCCGCGCCGCACTTCGTGGAGACGGGCCACGACATCCCCGCCTCCGTGGACCCCGGGACCACCGCCGAACTCGGCGACACGGCACTGGCAGCCCTCAAGGCCCTCGGGCTCGGCTGGGGCGCCGCCCACACCGAGATCCGCCGGTCCGCCGACGGTCCCGTGGTCATCGAGGTGAACCCCAGGCTCGCCGGCGGCATGATCCCCGTCGCCGTGCGGGCCGCGACCGGAACGGACCTGGTGGACGCCGTGATCGCCCGCGCCGCGGGCCAGGACATGGCACCGCCCGCGACCGCGGCCTCCGGAGCTGCGGCCGGCCACGCCGCCGTGCGGTTCGTGATGGCGGCCGGCGAGGGACGGGTCACAGCCGTGGACGGGATCCGGGAAGCGGGTGCGGCACCGGGGGTCGTGGTGGCCGTGCCCACCACGGTCGTCGGCCGGCAGGTGCGGATCACGCACTCGTTCCAGGACCGCCTGGGCTGTGTGGTCGCCACGGGAACCGGCACCGCGCAGGCGGCGTCCCGCGCGGAGCTGGCCGCACGACTGATCAAGATCGAGCTGAAGGAGCCGGCGACGCCGGAGGAAGGGAACGGGGACCGATGAGCGGGCACCGCACTCAGCAGACGTACACCAGAATCCCCAGATGGACCATGCCGGGCAGTGACGAGCGCGGGGCGGCGGAGCACCGGGAGGAGCTGCCCGCGCCGCTCACCCGGGCGCTGGAGGAGCGCGCCGCCGACACCGGCGCGGGACTACCGGCGCTGCTGCTCGCCGCGCACGCCCGGGTCCTGGCGACGGTGGCCGCCGAACCCGACCTGCTCATCGGCCTGGTCCCGGCGGCCGGCCGGGCCGAGGCGCCGCTGCGCCTGACCGTCACGGACTCCTCCTGGGCCGAGCTCGCCGTACTCGCCGGCACGGCGCTGGCCGCGGCGCACCGCGCGGAGGCCCGGCCCGAGGTGGTGTTCGACCTGTCGGGCCTCGCTCCGCCGGCCACCGCGTCCCCCGACGACCGCTCCGACGCGGGCGACGGGGACGACGGCCTCGACGACGGTGTCGTGCTGAAGGCGGCCTTCGTCCGGGACTCCGCCGGCCTGTCGCTGCGGCTGGTGTACGACCGGGCCCACTTCGACGAGGGGTACGCCCGCCGGCTGGCGGGCTACCACCTGCGCGCGCTGCATCTGCTCGCGGCGGACACCTCCGCGCCCCACCACGGTCGGAGCCTGCTGTCGGACGAGGAGGTCGACACCCACCTGTACGGCCTCGCGGGCCCGCGCGTCGACCTGTCCGACCGGACCTTCGTGGACCACTTCGAGGACCGGGTGCGTGAGGTGCCGGACGCGGTGGCCGCCGTGCACGGCTCCGGCCGCTGGACGTACCGGGAACTCGACCGGCGGGCCAACCGGGTCGCCCACGCGCTGCTGGAAGCGGGCGTGCGCACCGAGGACGTCGTCGCCGTGGTCATGGACCGCACCCTCGACTGGATCGCCGCGGCGCTCGGCGTGTTCAAGGCCGGCGGCGTCTACCTCCCGGTACGCCCCGACTTCCCCGCCGACCGGGTGGCGGCCCAGTTCAGGCGCAGCGACTGTGCGTTCGTGCTCACCGAGCCCGGCAGCGCGGCCCTGGCGGACCGGGCGGGCGAACTCACCGGCCGCGTGCCGGCCGTGCTGTCCGTACCGGAGATCCAGGCCTCCGGCATCTCCGACGAGGCCCCCGGTGTGCCGATCGCCCCCGATCAGGCCGCCTACATCTACTTCACCTCCGGCTCCACCGGCGCCCCCAAGGGCGCCCTGTGCGAGCACGTCGGCATGCTCAACCACCTCCATATGAAGCTCGACGACATGGAGATGACGAACGGGACCGCCGAGGTCGTCACCCAGACCGCCTCGCAGTGCTTCGACATCTCCCTGTGGCAGTTCGCGGCACCGCTGATGGTCGGCGGCAGCGTACGCGTCGTCGACACGGACGCCCTGCTCGACGTCGCCGGCTTCCTCGACGAGATCGTCACGGGCCGGGTCACCGTCGTCCAGATCGTCCCCTCCTACCTGGAGGTGCTCCTCACCCACCTGGAACAGCACCCCCGTCCGCTCGGGGCGCTGCGCACGGTGTCGGTCACCGGGGAGGCCCTCAAGTACGAGCTGGTGCAGCGGTGGTTCGCCCTGTACCCGGACATCAGACTGGTCAACGCCTACGGCGCCACCGAGGTGTCCGACGACACCATGCACGAGGTCCTCGACCGGGTGCCGGACCGCGACTTCGTGACCGTCGGTCGCTCCCTGCGCAACGTCAACACCTATGTGCTCGACGAGAACCTGGCGCTGGTGCCGCTCGGCTCACCCGGGGAGATCGCGTTCTCCGGGGTCTGCGTGGGCCGCGGCTACATCAACGACGAGGAACGCACCCGCGAGGCGTTCGTGCCCGACCCGTTCCGTCCCGGCACCCGGATGTACCGCACGGGCGACTTCGGGCGCTGGCTGCCCGAGGAACGGATCGAGTACCTGGGCAGGCGGGACGAGCAGGTGAAGATCCGGGGCTTCCGGATCGAGATCGGCGAGATCGAGAACAAGCTGCTGGGTCTGGCGGGCGTCCGCGAGGCCGCAGTCGTCATCGACGGCACCGGTGACGGGCAGCGCAACCTCGTGGCGTTCTTCAGCGGCGGCGACGGTGCCGGGCCGGACACCGAGCCGACCACCGAACACGCCCGGGACTTCCTCGCCGGGCTGCTGCCCGAATATATGGTCCCCACGTACTTCCACCGGCTGGAGCGGCTGCCGCTCACCGAGAACGGCAAGATCGACAAGAAGGCCCTGGTCCGGCTGGCCGGTACCCTGGGCCACGGCGGCGCGGCCTACGCCGCCCCCAGCACGCCCGCCGAACAGCGGCTGGCCATGCTGTGGGCCCAGGTGCTGGGCGTGCCGCTGGAGCGCATCGGGCGGGCCGACAACTTCTTCGAGCTGGGTGGGACCTCGCTGGCCGCGGTACGTCTGCTGGTGCAGCTGGACCGGGTGCTGTCCCTGAAGGACCTGGTCGCCCATCCCGTCCTCGCCGACCTCGGGGCGGTGCTCGACGAGCGCGGACGGGGCGGTGAACGGGTCGCCGCGGAGGGCCTGTTGCAGCCGCTGGCGAACGCCCGGGATCCGCACCGCACCCTGGTGTGCTTCCCCTACGCGGGCGGCAACGCCGTCAACTTCCGTTCGCTGGCGGCCGAGCTGGAGCGGGACGGCATCGCCGTGCTCGGGGTCGAACTGCCGGGCCACGACTTCGCGGGCGGCGACGAGCCGATGGCGGACGTCCCGGAGATCGCCCGGCGGGTCCGGGACGAGATCACCGAGCGGGTCACCACGCCCGTGCTGGTGTGGGGCCACTGCGCCGGCGCGGCCGCGGCCCTGGAGACCGCCCGGCTGCTCCAGGAGGCGGGCCGTCCCGCCGAGCGCGTCTTCGTCGGCGCGCTGCTGCTGGAGGACACCGGGGCGCTGCGCGCGGAGATGGCGGACGTCTCCGAGGCGGACAACCGGACCCTGCTGTCCCGGCTGCGCGCCGACAACGCGTACGTCGAGCTCGATGAACTCAAGCCGGAACGGGCCGATGTGGTCGGACGGGCCTACCGGCACGACGTACTGACCGCCAACAGCCATCTGATCCGGATCCGTGAGGACTCCGAGAGCCACCGCATCGACACCCCGGTCGACGTGGTCGTCGCCCGAGACGACGCCTCGACGGCGCGGTTCGACGAGGGGCACGGCGACTGGAAGGTTGTTTCCGACCGGGTGACCCTCCACGAGCTGAGCCAGGGCGGACACTACTTCGTCAGCACACGACCGGCGGACACCGCCGCACTGGTGCGGGCCGACTGCCCGAAGCCCGGGCACCGGGACTAGGAGGACCAGGGTGACGACGATCGACACGAGGACGCTGCCCGCGGAGTACCGCCGGGTGGCCGCCACCGGGGTCAGTTCGGCCTTCGGCACGTTCGGTGAGCTTCTCCAGGGCGTCCTGCCGGAGACGGACGGCGACTTCCTGGTCACCCTGCCCGTCGCCCGGTGGGCCGTGGCCCGCTTCGAGGTGGCCCCGCACACCGACGCACTGGAGGTGTGGCCCCCGCACAAGAAGAAGGCCCTGCGGCTCACTTCGATGATCATGGAGGACGCGGGGCGGCCCTCGGGCGGTGTGCTGAAGATCGACAGCACGCTGCCCGAGGGCAAGGGTCTGGCCAGTTCCTCGGCGGACCTGGTGGCGACGGCCCGGGCCGTCGCCAACGCCCTGGAAGAGCCCATGCCGCCGCGCCGCATCGAGTCGTACCTCGCCAGGATCGAACCGACCGACGGGGTGCTGTACCCGTCGGTGGTCGCCTTCCACCACCGCAGCGTGCGGCTGCGCGCCCGGCTCGGCTCCCTGCCGTCGATGGCGGTGGTCAGCGTCGACGAGGGCGGCGCGGTGGACACGGTCGACTTCAACAGCATCCCCAAGCCGTTCACGGCGGCGGACAAGCGGGAGTACGTCCGGCTCCTGGACCGGATCAGCGGCGCCGTGGCCCGGCAGGACCTGGCCGAGGTCGGCGCGGTGGCGACCGCCAGCGCCCGGATGAACCAGGTGCTGCGGCACAAGTGGTCACTGGAGCCGATGATCGCGATCTGCCGTGAGGTGAGCGGTCTGGGCGTGGTCGTCGGGCACAGCGGCACCACGCTCGGAATCCTGCTGGACACCTCCGCGCCGCACTGCCACGGCCGGCTCACCGCCGCCGCGCAGGCCTGCCAGGAACTGGTCGGCAACGTGACGGTGTACCGCACCCTGAGCTTCCACTGACCCGGAACAACGGAGGGGGCCGCACCCGTGAACCCGGGTGCCTCCGCCAGGTAAGCGCAGCCTGCATGCATCCATGATCACCCATCCCGCGTCTCGTACGCTTGGCTTCGACTCTTGAATCCAGCTTCG
>NZ_JBFAKH010000129.1:0-13929 GCF_040655635.1 Streptomyces sp. NPDC050388 | reverse complement strand
TCATGGGCGGCTTCGACCACAGTGAGGAGGGCGAGCCGGGCGACCCGGGCGCCCCGCGGGTGATCGTCACGGGGTTCGCCTTCTGGGGTCCACACACCGCACGTCAGGGCCGCTCCAGTGCCGTAGCGCCCGCGCCCGCCGCCTGTACGAGGAGCCGCACCTCATGGCCGAATACCCCGCCTACCCCGTGGGCCTCCGCCTCACCGGCCGCCGAGTGGTCGTGCTCGGCGGCGGCCAGGTCGCCCAGCGCCGCCTGCCCGCCCTCATCGCGGCCGGCGGCGACATCCTTCTGATCTCCCCCGAGGCGACGCCGTCGGTGGAGGCGATGGCGGACGCCGGCGAGATCACCTGGCAGCGGCGCCGGTACACCGAGGGCGACCTCGCGGACGCCTGGTACGCCCTGATCGCCACCGGCGACGACGAGGCCAACACCCGGGCCTCCGCCGAGGCGGAACGCCACCGCGTCTGGTGCGTCCGTTCCGACGACGCGGACCGGGCCACCGCCTGGACCCCGGCCACCGGGCACAGCGAGGGCGTCACCGTCGCCGTCCTCACCACGGACGCCAAGGGCCGCGACCCCCGCCGCACCGCCGCCATCCGTGACGCCGTGGTCGAGGGCCTGCGCGACGGCACCCTCGTCGCCCCGCACCACCGCACCCGCACCCCGGGCGTCGCCCTGGTCGGCGGCGGTCCCGGTGACCCGGACCTGATCACCGTGCGCGGCCGCCGGCTGCTCGCCGAGGCGGACGTCGTCATCGCCGACCGGCTCGGCCCGCGCGACCTGCTGGCCGAACTCCCGCCGCACGTCGAGGTGATCGACGCGGCGAAGATCCCGTACGGCCGGTTCATGGCGCAGGAGGCCATCAACAACGCGTTGATCGAACACGCCAGGCAGGGCAAGTCGGTGGTCCGGCTCAAGGGCGGCGACCCGTATGTCTTCGGTCGCGGCATGGAGGAGCTTCAGGCGCTCGCCGAGGCGGGCATCCCGTGCACGGTCGTCCCCGGCATCTCCAGTTCCATCTCGGTGCCGGGTGCTGCCGGGATTCCGGTCACCCACCGCGGTGTGGCCCATGAGTTCACCGTGGTCAGCGGCCATGTCGCGCCCGACGACGAGCGTTCCCTGGCCGACTGGCCGTCCCTGGCGAAACTGACCGGCACCCTGGTGGTCCTCATGGGTGTCGACAAGATCGGCCGGATCGCCGAGACCCTCGTGGCGCACGGCAGGTCCCCGGACACCCCGGTCGCCCTGGTCCAGGAGGGCACCACGGCCGCGCAGCGCCGCGTCGACGCCACCCTCGCCACGGTCGCCGAGACCGTCCGCGCCGAGGAGGTCAAACCGCCGGCGGTGATCGTCATCGGGGAGGTCGTGAACGTCGGCTCCCCGTCCGCGCAGGCTCCGAAGCCTTCGCGGGCCTCGCGGTGACCCCGGGCGACCCATCCGGAAGTAACCCTCGGTAACACGGCCGGTCCCGGCCGTTGGCACCCCATCCAGGACAAGGCAGTATCACCCCTGTGGCCGATCTCATCACCCTTGAGGACCCCGACGACCCGCGCCTGCACGACTACACGGGCCTGACCGACGTGGAGCTGCGCCGCACACGTGAACCCGCCGAGGGCCTGTTCATCGCCGAGGGCGAGAAGGTCATCAGACGCGCCAAGGACGCGGGCTACGAGATGCGCTCCATGCTGCTCTCGGCCAAGTGGGTCGACGTCATGCGCGACGTCATCGACGAACTCCCCGCGCCGGTCTACGCCGTGAGCCCAGAACTCGCCGAACGGGTCACCGGCTACCACGTGCACCGCGGCGCGCTCGCCTCCATGCAGCGCAAGCCACTGCCCACGGCGGCCGAACTCCTCCCCACCACCCGCCGGGTGGTGGTCATGGAGTCGGTCAACGACCACACCAACATCGGGGCCATCTTCCGCTCGGCGGCGGCCCTCGGCATGGACGCCGTCCTGCTCTCCCCGGACTGCGCCGACCCGCTCTACCGCCGCAGTGTCAAGGTCTCCATGGGCGCGGTCTTCTCCGTGCCGTACGCCCGGCTGGACAACTGGCCCAAGAGCCTGGAAACGGTCCGCGAGGCGGGCTTCACACTCCTCGCCCTGACACCCGACGAGAAGGCCCGGAGCCTCGACGAGACCGCCCCGCACCGGATGGACCGGGTCGCCCTCATGCTGGGTGCGGAGGGCGACGGACTGTCCGCCCAGGCCCTGGTCGCGGCCGACGAACGGGTCCGCATCCCGATGTCCCACGGCGTCGACTCCCTCAACGTGGGCGCCGCGGCCGCGGTCGCCTTCTACGCGGTGGCGACGGGCCGGCCGGCCCCGTGAGGGGCCGGTGACCGCTCGCCGGGGAGTGCGCCCGAGGCCGCGTCAGCTCGATCGCGTGGTGGCCCGTTCGCGAGCCTGTGGTGCCCTGGGCCGGGCTGACGTGAGCATGCGATCCGGGACGCCGGGTACGGCGCCGACGTGCGGGGCGGTGTCCATAGCGGCCTCCGGCCGCGGGGGCCTCCCGGGACCGGACCGCGCACCGGATGCGTGTCGCCGACTCGGGGCCGAGTACGCCGGGGACCAGTGCGCCCAGGACCGTTCGGGGCGTGCGGCCGAGAGGGCGCACTTCTGCTCAGCCTTCAGGAACGGTACCGAAGCACGAGCCGTAGAGCGATCCGAAGACGTGGGACTCGGCGGGCGCGGGTCCGCGACCCCGCCGGGTCAGCCGTCCCGGCCAGTCCTCGACACATACCGCTCGGACACGAGCTCGCCCCGCACCGTCGGTTCCTGGCCGTTCCACCCCTGCCCCTGCTGGATCCGCACGCCGTTGCCGCCGCTGTTGCCGTCGTCACCGAGTCCGTGGGCCGGGCCCTGGCAGCCCTGCACCAGGGCGATGCCGACCGCGACGACCAACGTCACCACGACGAACACGAACAGCCGCTGCCGGAGCAGCCGCGGATTGGCCGGCCGCAGCCCGCCACCCGCCGTCCGGGGTCCGGGACGACGGGAACCGGTGCCCGACCGGGTCGGGTTCCGCGACCCCGGCGTGGACCGCGGACCGGACCGGGACGGCGTACCACCGCGCGAGGCGCCACCGCGTGACGGGCCGCCCCCGCGCGCCGCGGGCACCCGCCGGTCGCCGCGCCGCGGCGACGGCCCGCTCCCGGCGGCCGGAGTGGCACCGCGTCCGGCGGACGCCCCGGACGGCGGGGGAGTGGCCCGGCCCCCGGGCGTGCCCTGCTGACCCGGGGCCCGACGCTGCACGCGGTCCGGATAGGTGCCGGCCTGCCGCCCGGTCATCCGCTCCGGCTCCGCGCCGCGGGGTGCGGGCGGACGTACGTCGGCGAATCCCTGGCCCTCCCGCGCGGCGATCTCCTTGAGCCGCAGTGACAACTGGAGGGTGCTGGGCCGCTCCTCGGGGTCCTTCGACAGACAGGCGCGGACGAGCGGCGCCAACGCGTCCGGGACATCGTGCAGATGAGCCTCCTCGTGCACGACGCGGTACAGCATCACCTCGGAACTGCCGTGCCCGAAGGGCGAGTCGCCCATCGACGCGTACGCGAGCGTGGCACCCAGCGAGAACACGTCCGTGGCCGGGGTGACGGCCGCACCGCGCACCTGCTCCGGGGCGAGGAAGCCGGGGGAGCCGACCGCCGTACCGACGTGGGTGAGCGTCGAGGCGCCGGTGGCCCAGGCGATGCCGAAGTCGATGATCCGCGGCCCCTTCGGGGACAGCAGGATGTTGGACGGCTTCAGGTCCCGGTGCACCACCCCGGCCTCGTGCACGGCGACCAGCCCCTCCGACAGGGCCGCGCCGACCGCGGCGACCTCGGCCGCGCCGAGCGGCCCCTCGTCGGCGACCCGGTCGTGCAGCGACGGGCCGGGCACGTACTGCGTGGCGAACCACGGCCGGTCCGCGTCCAGGTCGGCGGCCACCAGGCGGGCCGTGCACCCGCCGCGGATCCGGCGCGCGGCGGAGACCTCGCGGGCGAACCGCGAACGGAACTCCTGGTCCTCCGCCAGATCGGGACGGATGACCTTC
Organism: Streptomyces sp. NPDC050388; assembly: GCF_040655635.1. Lineage (NCBI taxonomy): Bacteria > Bacillati > Actinomycetota > Actinomycetes > Kitasatosporales > Streptomycetaceae > Streptomyces > Streptomyces sp. NPDC050388. Next base: position 9,896 of record NZ_JBFAKH010000129.1, on the reverse strand, counting down.
AACGCCACCCGCTGCCCCTTCTTGTCGGAGCCCAGGTAGACGACGCCCATCCCGCCCGCACCGAGCCGCCGGTGAAGTCTGAAAGAGCCGACGACGCGCGGGTCCTCGCGCCTCAGGCGCATCATCGCCATGTTCATCCCCGCTGCCCGGTCCTGTGACGTGCCTCAGCTTACGTTTCCCCGGGCCCCCGTGCGCAGAGGCCGCGCCCTCTCGCGACGACGGATTGTCAGTGGTGGGTGGGAAACTTGAAGAGTGGTCGGGAAAGGCGCGAGCAGGCCGGGCCCGCGCCCGAGCATGATCCCAACCACTTGACACCGAAGGGGGATTGATCAAGTGAAGGGTGATCGTGTGGAGATAGTCGTGGACGCGGGGGACACGACGCGGACGTACGAGGTGGTGGCGAGCCGGGCGGGCCGCAGGGTGGAGACAGCGGTGCGCCGGGGCGTGGTGGAAGTGAGTGAAGTCACGCGTACGGGCTCGGTGGTGCGGACCGCCCGTTTCATGGCGAACCGCGTGCTCGCGCTGGTCGAGCAGCCGGTGCCGAGGGCGGACGATTCCGAGTAGGCGAGGGGACGGGCGGGGCGTCCCGGAGCGGCCGTCCCCTCGGGGATGTCCCTGATACGGAGGAGTCCGTCTCCACCCAGGGGAGTACACCGCAGGGCATGGCTCATCCTCCGGGAGGCCCGGTAATCGGTACGAGGGCATGACGTCCGGGCGGCGCCGGGCCCCTAGATTTGAGATCGAGCGGCGGGTGCGGTACTCGTCCCCCGAGGTCGGACGCCCGCCGCTGCCAAGGTGCACAAAGGCACCTGAAGCAGCATGACAACAGAAACGGTCAGGAGAGGGGTCATGGCCCACACGGCACCGCGGACACTCGTCCGCACGCGGGTACAGCAGGCGGGCACCGCCGCGTTCCGCCCGCGCCGCGAGGGCCGTCGCCACCCCGTGGTGGCGACACTCATGGCCCTCCCCCTGGCGGTCCTGCTCCTCCTCGTCTTCGACGGGTGGGAGACGGTGGCCACACAAGCGTCGTCCGTGGGCGAGATGCTGGGGCGCTGAGCGGCGACCCCAGGCCCGGAAGAGCGGTCCGGGCGGGGACATCCACCCATGAAACCCCGTGGGGACGGGGGTGCGGCGGACGGCACAAATGCCGGCGCAGCTGGGGAGCTGCGCCGGCACTTTCTTGCGCCTGAGCCGGCGCGTACAGCTGTCTCGTCGCTGCGGTGAGCCGTGTCTCTCCTTCCCCCTCGCGCGACCGGGGCCAACGTCGGCCACACCCCCGCATACCCTCTCCCCAGGCCGCACCCAGGGAGTCCCGTGACAGCCACCGCCCTCCTTCCCGAACTCACCGCCCGGGCCGAAGGCATCGCCCACACCCGCACCCCCACCTGCCCCTGCGGGGCGACCGGCACCCTGGCCGACCGCCCGGACGGCACCGTCGTCCGGCACGCGGACACCGTCGCGAAGGCCCATGCCCCGGACGCCGACGCCGGTGAGCTGGCCCGGCGCCTCACCATTTCCGCCGGGCTCCCGGACGTGTTCCTGTCCTCGCTCGGACCGGCACCGGTCGACCTGCACGGACGTCTCGTGACCTTCTGGCCGTACGGCAGCCCGGTCGACCCGGACGATCCCGACGCCGCCCCCTGGGAGGCCGTCGGTACCCTGCTCGCCCTGCTGCACCGCGCACCCGTGCCCGGGTCGGCGCCGGACATGCGCGGCCCCCTCAAGGCGGCCCGTGCCGTCGCCGGGCTCCGCGCCGTCGGCGATCACCCGGCTGCGGCTCCCGTGCTGCGGGCCTGGGCGGCCCTGCCCGCCTGGGCGCGCGCCGAGGCCCCCATGCCGCAGCCGGCCGCCCTGTGCCACGGCGATCTCCACCTGGGTCAGCTGGTACGCCTGCCCGAGGGGCCCTGGCGGCTGATAGACATCGACGATCTCGGCGTGGGCGCCCCGGCCTGGGACCTCGCACGCCCCGCGGCCTGGTTCGCCTGCGGGCTGCTGCCGGGAGAGGAATGGCTACGGTTCCTCGACGCCTACCGGGCCGCGGGCGGAACCGCGTTCGGTCCGGGGGACGAGCCCTGGACCGTCCTGGACGTCCCGGCCCGCGCCCTCACCGTGCAGACCGCCGCGCGAACGGTCACCAAGGCCGTGGCGGAGGGGCGGGACCTGGACGAGGTGGACCGTGCCGTGGTCGACGCCTGCCGGCGAATGGCCGCGATCCCGGGCCAGTTGACGCACAAGTCGACGAAGTAGGCTGCAACCGACCGCAGCCGGACAGAGTCTGTCCTGGCGAAACACGAAGCAGGGCCGACCGGCGAGGAGTTGACCGAACATGCAGTGTCCGAAGTGTCGTGCGCCGATGCACACCTACAACCGCAACGGTGTCCAGATCGAGCAGTGCAGCGGCTGTCGAGGCATCTTTCTCGACTACGGCGAACTCGAGTCGCTGACCCGGCTGGAGTCCCAGTGGTCCCAGCCCGCGCCGCCGCCCGCGCCGCCCGCCCCGCAGGCGTACCCGGCGGCGCCGCAGCCCGTTTGGGGCGCCCCGCACGGCGGTCACCACTACGGCCACCACCGGAACAAGGGCTTCGGCCGCATGCTGTTCTCGTCCTGATCGCGCCCCGAGGACGACGGAACCCCCGGCCGCTGAGCGGCCGGGGGTTCCGGGGTGGTGGACGATACTGGGATTGAACCAGTGACCTCTTCCGTGTCAGGGAAGCGCTCTCCCGCTGAGCTAATCGTCCTCGGGACCACGATCGCTCCGAGGAGCGGATCACGGACGGTGCGTGCGCGATACTGGGATTGAACCAGTGACCTCTTCCGTGTCAGGGAAGCGCTCTCCCGCTGAGCTAATCGCGCGGAGGATCCGAAGATCCAGTGGACGATACTGGGATTGAACCAGTGACCTCTTCCGTGTCAGGGAAGCGCTCTCCCGCTGAGCTAATCGTCCATGGAGGTGGAGACGGGATTTGAACCCGTGTAGACGGCTTTGCAGGCCGTTGCCTCGCCTCTCGGCCACTCCACCAGGAGTGTGGGGGCCCGGGAGGCCCCCGTTCCTTCGAGCGGACGACGAGGTTCGAACTCGCGACCTCAACCTTGGCAAGGTTGCGCTCTACCAACTGAGCTACGTCCGCCTGTCGATCCGGCCCGCTTCCGCGTCCCGGCGACGTGGTGAACTCTAGCGGATTCCGGGGCCAGTACAAAAACCCGTTTGTGCAGCGTGCTGCGCTGCGCCCGCCCGCGGACACGGCCAGGTCACCTCGGCGCCCCCCGCCATAGACTCGACAACGTGCTCGATCTCCCACCCCTCGCCCGTTTCGGCAGCCGCGTGGCCACCGGACTCCTCGACGTCACCGACGATCCCGCGGCACTGGATTCCCTTGGCTTCTGGGCCGTCTGCGCGAACTTCGAGGGCCGTCTGACCTGCGCACGCTTCCGGGACGTCCGCGAGCAGCCGGTGCCCGCGCCGGTGCCGGGCGGCTGGCGGGGGCCCGCCGTCGGCGACTGGACGTCCTCCCTCGACCACGAGGCGTACGTGGCCGGCGTCCGGCGCATCCGCGGGCACATAGCCGCCGGCGAGGTGTACCAGGCCAACCTCTGCCGGGTGCTTTCCGCCCCCGTCCCGGCCGACGCCGACGTGGACGCCCTCACCGCCCTGCTGGCACGCGGCAACCCGGCCCCGTACGCGGGAACGATCCGCCTGCCCGGACACGGTGTGGAGATCGCCACCGCGTCACCCGAGCTCTTCCTGAGCCGCGCGGGGCGGACCGTCGAGTCCGGGCCGATCAAGGGCACCGGACGCACCGAGGCCGACCTCCTGGACAAGGACCACGCCGAGAACGTGATGATCGTGGACCTCGTCCGCAACGACCTCGGACAGGTCTGCGCCACCGGCAGCGTCACGGTGCCCGACCTGTGCGTCGTCGAGAAGCATCCGGGGCTGGTGCACCTCGTGTCCACGGTGCGGGGCGAACTGCGGCCCGGGGCCGGCTGGCCCGACCTGTTCGCCGCCGCTTTCCCGCCCGGCTCCGTCACCGGCGCGCCCAAGTCGAGCGCCCTGCGGATCATCGGCGCCCTGGAACGGGCGCCCCGCGGTCCGTACTGCGGCGGCATCGGCTGGGTCGACGCCGACCGGGGCACCGCCGGGCTGGCGGTGGGCATCCGCACCTTCTGGATCGACCGGCGGGCGGACGGCGCCGCCGTGCTCCGGTTCGGCACCGGCGCCGGCATCACCTGGGGCTCGGACCCGGAGAGGGAGTGGCGGGAGACCGAACTGAAGGCGTCCCGGCTGCTCGCGGTAGCGTCGGGCGGGCACGAGGTGAGTGAAGGGACCTAGAGGTGAAGATCTGGCTCGACGGCGGGCTGCAGGACACCGAGTCCGCCCGCGTTTCCGTCTTCGACCACGGACTGACCGTGGGCGACGGCATCTTCGAGACGGTGAAGGCCGTGAACGGCAGGCCGTTCGCGCTGACCCGGCATCTGGACCGGCTGGCCCGCTCGGCCCGCGGCCTCGGCCTGCCCGAACCCGACGCCGACGAGGTCCGCCACGCCTGCGCGGCCGTCCTCGAGGCCAACCCGATGCCGCTCGGCCGGCTGCGCATCACCTATACCGGCGGCCACGGCCCCCTCGGCTCCGACCGCGGCGAACACGGCCCGACGCTCCTCGTCGCCCTGGGCGACACCGCCCGCCGTCCCGACTCCACCGCCGTGATCACCGTCCCCTGGACCCGCAACGAACGCGGCGCGCTCACCGGCCTGAAGACCACCTCCTACGCCGAGAACGTGGTCGCCCTCGCCCGTGCCCGTGAACAGGGTGCCTCCGAAGCGCTGTTCGGCAACACGGTCGGCCGGCTCTGCGAGGGCACGGGCTCGAACGTCTTCGTCGTCCTGGACGGCGAGATCCACACCCCGCCGGTCGCCTCCGGCTGCCTCGCGGGCATCACCCGGGCGCTGGCCGTCGAGTGGACCGGCGCGACCGAGACCGACCTGCCGATGGACGTCCTCCGGCGGGCCGACGAGATCTTCCTCACCTCCACCCTGCGGGACGTGCAGGCCGTGCACCGTGTCGACGACCGTGAACTGCCGGGCGCGCCGGGCCCGGTGACCGCCAAGGCCATGCGGATCTTCGACGAGCACGCCACGGCCGACCTCGATCCGTGAGCGCGCGGAAATTCGGCTGACCCGACGGGCCGCAGTGGGTAGAACCCCGGTGATGACCACGACCCTGCGGCCGACCGAGCCGCTCCAGCAGAGTCCTGACGGCACGCGTTCCCGCCGCTACCAGGTGTGCGTGAACAGCCGTCCCGTCGGACGCGTACGACTCGGCACCGAGCCCGCCCCGGGTGACGCCGTGGCCCGCATCATGAGCCTGCGGATAGATGAGCCGGACCGCAGACGCGGCCGGGGCACGGTGGCCGCGCTCGCCGCCGAGGAGATCGCGCGGAGCTGGGGCTGCCGCCGTATCGAGGCGAGCGTCCCCGCTGACCCCGGCGCCGACGTAGCCTTCCGCCTCGCCACGGCGCTCGGCTACGTCGTACGCAACTACGCCATGGAGAAGGCGCTGGGCGACGCCCCGCCCGCCCTGCCGGAGGGCAGTCACGCACGGCCGATGACCGACGCCGAGTACGGCCCGTGGTCCGCCAAGAACGAGGCGGACCACGCGCGGAACCGGATCGAGCGCGGCGTTCCGGAGGCCGGGGCGCGGGCCATGGCGGCCGAGAACCATGCCGCCCTGCTGCCCGACGGACCCAGGACCGAGGGCATGCTCCTCAGCGTCCTCGAACACCGGGGCACGCCCGTGGGCACACTGTGGCTCGCGGTGCGGGGGGAGCGTGCGTACGTGTTCGACGTCGAGACCGCCGCCGCGCACCGCGGTCAGGGGCACGGACGTTCCCTCATGCTGCTCGCCGAGGCCCAGGCGGTCGCCGCCGGGAAACCGGCCGTCGGGCTCAACGTCTTCACGGGCAACACCCCGGCGGAGCGGCTCTACACGTCACTCGGCTACCGGACGACGCGGTACGCGATGTACAAGCACCTGCTGTGACCGGGGCCCCACGCGAGAGGCGGAGCCGGTTCGTGGAGGCCGGGCGGCCCCGATCCACCCCTACTGCTCGGCCAGCAGCCGGTCCGTGATCTCCTCGATGCGTTCGCGCAGACCCTCCTGGCTCTTGCCGCCGTCGAGGCGCTCGCCACCGATGACATAGGTCGGAGTGCCGGTCACCCCGATCGCCTTGCCCTCGGCCTGGTCCGCGTCCACGATCAGGATGTGCCGGCCGTCGATCAGCGCGGTGTCGAACTCCTCGGCGTCCAGCCCGAGTTCCCGGGCGACCCGGACCAGGAAGGGCTCTCCCTCACGGGCCAGCTCCTCGACCCGTCCCAGCACGGCCTCGGCATACGCCCAGCCCTGCCCCTGCTCGACCGCCTCCTCGACGGCCTGCGCGGCGGCGAAGGCGTGCCTGTGCTTCTCCAGCGGGAAATGCCGCAGCCGCACTTCCAGACGGTCGCCGTAACGGGCACGCAGGGCGCGGAGATCGTCGAGGGCGCCGCGGCAGTCCGGGCACTGCAGCTCGCACCACACGTCGAGAACGGGGGCGGCGGCACGGTCGGGGGAGGAGTCACTCATGGCCGACAGTCTCCCAGCCCCGCCCCACAGCACCCAACCGGATCTCGGACGATCGTCCGTACCGGGTCCGACGAGGAAGCACGGCGCACCGGCACCTGGGGAGGAGCCGACCCGGAGATGTCCCTGATCTGCGATCGGAGCATGGCCCGACGGGGTCCGGAAGGTGCAGGATGGAAGGGCGCGGAGTGCCTGTCGTCACGTGCCCGTCGCCACCGAACCGACTCTGCCTGGAGGACCGGATGATTGCCGAGACCGTCTGTGCCGCCGTCTCCGCGGCAGGCCTGGGCATCGCGCTGGTCACGGCGTGGCGCAAGCGCTTCCTCGCCGCGACCCGCATCGCCGCCTACTCACTCGTTCCCATAGGCCTGGTGATGACCGGCGTCGTCAAGTGGCTGGCCGGCACCGCCTTCAGCCCCACGGCCTGGGCCGGCTTCGGGCTGCTGGGCCTGGCCTGGGTGCTGTTCATGACCACGCGAGCGGTGGAGCGCCGTCGCGGCGGCACACGTGAGGAGCGGAAGGGAGGCAAGGAGCGTCGCTCGGCCGAGGCAGCCGCTCAGCCCGGGGCGGTGGCCCCGAAGGCCTCGGCGCCCTCACTGGGTCAGGGCTCCCGCCCGGCGTCCCGGCCCGCGGCCGGGGGCGACGACGACTTCAGCGACATCGAGGCGATCCTCAAGAAGCACGGCATATGAAGGTGCCGCTCCGCAGGTGACGGGGGTGACGCGGGGCAGGGCCGGGGAAACGGCTGAAACGTCACAGTCAGTCCCGGAGCGCCCGGAAACGATCGCGATTCGGGCCGTAGGCCACGGAATCGGTGAACTCGCGTTCACTACCTGAGTGGTGATCGCGTCGGACGCTTCCGATGCGTCATGATCGCCGCGAGATGCTGGACACGACACAGAGCGAGGCCGCGCCGCAGCAGGAAGAGCCGCGCGGATGCCTCTTCGCCCTTTCCCAGCCACCGCTGATGATCTTCCTTGCGGTGATCGGGTGTCTGCTGCTCACGGCTGCCCTGCACGACCTGCTGTGGCTGTGAGCCGTACCCGCGGTACCCGGCGCCACCCGTCGGGACCGCGTCGGCACGGCATCGGTTTCCTTCCCGTCCCTACGCCTGGCCCGCCCGTGTCCCGGGTCTGTCGTACGCCCGGCCCGGGGAGCCCGACGGTCAGCCCGCCGCCTCCTTGCGCCGCGCGCGGTATGCGGCGACGTGCAGGCGGTTGCCGCAGGTGCGGCTGTCGCAGTAGCGGCGCGAACGGTTGCGGGAAAGGTCGACGAAGGCGTGCCGGCAGTCCGGGGCCTCGCAGCGCCGCAGCCGCTCCCGCTCACCGGCGACCACGAAGAAGGCCAGCGCCATTCCGCAGTCCGCGGCCAGGTGGTCGGTGATCGAGGCGCCGGGAGCGAAGTAGTGCACATGCCAGTCGTAGCCGTCGTGGTTCGTGAGCCGGGGCGTGGTGCCCGCGGCCGCGACCAGTTCGTTGATCAGTTTGGCGGCGGTGTGGGCGTCGGGAGCGGCGAAGACCGCCGCGAACCGTCCGCGGAGCCTGCGCACCGCCGACAGGTCGAACTCCGTGAGTACCCCGACCTCACTCACCTGGTGCGAGTGCACGAAGCCCTCGAGCGCCGCGACGTCCGGCAGTCCGTCCGGTGCCGAGTCGTCCTCCGGTGCGGTGTTCACCAGATCCACCACGGTGTCCAGCGCGCACCGGGTGTCGTGGGTGATCAGCACGATTCGCTCCCTGGCCTGAGGGTCGGGCGGGCGCCCGCCGATGCTGGCCGATGGTAGTGGCTCCTGCGGCCCCCGGCCGCTGTCCGGCCCGCGCACGGCTTCGAAACGCGACGCGGGAAGGCCGGCCAGGGCCCCCGATCACCCGCCCGGCCGGGACGTGGGCGCAACACAACGGCGCCGCCCGCGGTGCTCCGCGGTGTCGGCGCCGGTGTGTGCCGTCGCACGGCTGTCAGGGCCCGCGCCGTCTCCCCGAGTCGACGGCGCCGGGCGGTTCGGTGAGCCCTCCCTAGCTTTCCGCCAGGATGTGTGAGAGCTCCTGATCGAGATCGAAGTGCCGGTGTTCCGTGCCGGGAGGCACGGCGGCGTCCGTGCGCTTCAGGAAGGACTCCAGAGCCCGTGCCGGGGCCTCGAGCAGGGCCTCTCCCTCCGGGGAGCTCAGGGCGATGCAGACGACGCCCTGACCATGACTGCGCGATGGCCAGACGCGGACGTCGCCGGTGCCCGTGGGACGGTGAAGCCCCTCGGCGAGGAGGTCGCGGGCGAACACCCACTCGACGGTTTCCTCGGCTCCGGTGTGAAAAGTGGCGTGCACGGCGTAGGGGTCGGCCGTGTCGTACCGCAGGCCTGCGGGGACAGGCAGGGAGGACTCGCTCGACACAACGAGGCGCAGGTGCAGCTCGCAGCTGACCGTGGTGTTCATAAGCGCCAGGGCCTTTCGCTCAGTGTGCGCTCGGGGATTCGCACGTCGGCGAAATCGACATGCCACCTACGGTGCCGTTGTAAACCCCTCTGGGTGTTTTGCATCGGTATACGTAACTCAACCGGCCGAGAGGTTGTTCGCCCGGTGCGCCCGTTCCGGTGACAGGATCGGCTCCGGTAGTGTTTGGCGGTATGAACACGGGGAGTGACTCACCCGGCGAGGCGGCCATGACGGCGGATCGGGCGGGGACGGACGGGGCGGGCCAGGCGAAGGACGAGCGCGCGCTGGGCTCACGGGCGCCGGCGTTCGTCCAGGAGCGGCGCGCCCTGCACCTGAGCTGGCAGGTCGGCGTCTTCATCGTGGGACTCGCGGTGGTGGCGGCCGGGGCCGCCATGCTGGTGCTGCCCGGGCCGGGGTGGGTGGTGATCTTCGCCGGCATGGCGATCTGGGCGACGGAGTTCGTCTGGGCCCAGTTGGTGCTCCGGTGGACCAAGCGCAAGGTCACCGAGGCGGCGCAGCGCGCCCTCGATCCCCGGGTGCGGCGCCGGAACATCATCCTGACCTCGATCGGCTTGGTGCTCGCGGCCGCGTTGACCGGGGCCTACCTGTGGAAGTTCGGCCTTGTGATGCCCTGGAAGATCGAGAACCAGTGAGCCGGGGCGGGGTGCGGCGACCGGCTCCCCGCCCGTCACGGGCACTGGCTGACATGGGGTAATGTTCTTCCTGCGTCCGGGCGATTAGCTCAGTGGGAGAGCGCTTCGTTCACACCGAAGAGGTCACTGGTTCGAACCCAGTATCGCCCACCGGATCGCGGTACGGCCCGGCTCACCAACCGGGGGCCCGGCCGGACCGCC
>NZ_JBFAKH010000128.1:0-14115 GCF_040655635.1 Streptomyces sp. NPDC050388 | reverse complement strand
GGCCTCGCGCAGGGCGGAGTCGGCGCAGACCAGGACGCTCTTGAGCTGGTTGATGGCCTGGGTGCGGGACTTGATCGCGGATCCCTTGGCGAGTTCGAACAGCCGCAGCATCTCCACCGGGCCGTCGCTCGTCTCGGCCGTGGCGGTGGCCCGCCCGGACAGCACGGCGCGGGCGGCGGCCTCGGCGTCGACGGCGTCGGTCTTGCCGTGGCGCCGGTGGGCGGCCTTGTACGGCTGGTTGACCTCCGTGACCTCGATTCCCTCGGCGTGCAGGTGGCGGGCCAGGGCCGCCCCGTAGGAGCCGGTGCACTCGACGCCGGCACGTCGCACCACTTCGAACGAGCATGCCCAGGCGACGGGTTGACGGTATCCCTGCGCGGTCGCCGGGAAGCTCCGGCCGTCCAGGGCGGCACCGAGCATGGTGATGACAGCCGCGGCGTGAACGTCCTTGTGGGTGTCCACGCCGGGCAGGACCTCCTCGGCGGCGTCGGCCGGGATGTGACACGGGGCAGCGGATTGCGTGATGCTGGGCAAGGTCGCCTTCTCCTGATCGCCTTGGGTGCTGGTGGCCGTCGCCGGGCCGGGGCGGTCAAGACTGTGACGGTGCCTGTCGCGAAGGCCCCTAATCCGTAGTGAAGGTGGTTCCAGAATCCGCAGCTGGGCTTCTGGGCTGTCTGGTGACGGACGCCTGTAAGGCCCCGGGCCCATGAGGCCTCCCGATAGAGCGGCGCCGTCACGGTGGTGGATTTCACGGGGCATGCGGACGCCGGGCAGACGCCTGGGAATCTCCCCGGCCCGTGAAGCCTCAGCTTGACTCTGTCGGGGATCTTGGTGGGTCGGACTCAGGTTCCGAGGGTTCTCCAGGACTTCGGCCGGGGCAGGCCGTTATGGTCCAGGAAGGTCATGAAAGCGGTCGGCGGTCTCGGTGGCGATGCTTCCTCGGCCGCTGGCCGGATGCTGAGTCGTTCGATGTTCACGGCGATGGCCGTGAGTACGTGTTGCAGGTGAGCTTTCGGCTGTCCGCGGTAGCGGCAGCGGCGCATGCCGTGTCCGTGAGCGAACTCGTTGATGGTGCCCTCGACTCCGGAGCGGACCGCGTAGCGGGCCTTCCAGCCAGGGGTCTGCTGCTCGGCGCGGACGCGGAGTTGCAGGTCGCGGAGCTCTCGTGGGGGAAATCCCACGGTCCGGGCGCTGTCGACGGTGGTAGTGCAGTGGGCGCGGGCCGGGCAGGGGCGGCACTGACCCTTGGTGAACCGGGCCACGATCAGCGGGGCGGCGGTGGGTGAGGACGTCGGGTAGGGGCCGTGCCAGCCCGCGCTGAGCTGGCCCTGGGGGCAGGTGACCTGCCGACGGTCGAAGTCGATGGGGAAGTCATCCCGGTCGAAGCCTTCGTTCCTGCGGTGCCGGCGGGTGGGGTTGCCCGGCAGCGGCCCGCTGACGGTGACCTGGTGTTCGCGCTCGGCTCGTTCCAGATGGACCAGGGAGGTGTAGCCACCGTCGACCAGGTGCTCGGCGGGCAGCAGCCCGCGACGCGCCAGACGGTTGTGGATGCCGGGCAGGGCCTGGGCATCGTTCGTGGCAGCCGAGGTCGTGGCCACGTCCGTGATCACGTTGACGCCGCCGGAGGCACAGGTCTCGGTGACATGCGCGGCGAACCCCTTCCAGCGGATGATGTGCCCGTGCCGGACGTAGCGCGCCGTGGTGTCGTAGGGGGAGACGATCGCCGAGGAGGAGGGTGGCAGGCCGCCGTCGTCGGCGGTGCGCCGGCGCAGGCGCCCTGCCGCGTCGCGGTAGTAGTTCTGCACGACGATCCGTCGCAGCGCCTCGGCCTGTGGGCCGAACCGGTCCGGTCCGTGCTGGTGGAGGTGCTCTAGCAGCCGGCAGGCATCATTGCCGGCGGCGAGGATCCTGGTCTTGGGCCTCGTGGGGTTCTTGCCCAGGCGGACCGGGCGGCCGTAGCGCAGTCCCCAGTCCTCGTCGACCAGGCCGGTCAGCAGGTGTGATGCGGTGCGGGCCACTTCCTCCAGCGCGGCACGGACCGCCTCGGTGACCAGTTCCAGCCGGGTCAGGTCACGCACCGCGGCCAGGACGTGGGTGGAGTCGGTGCGCTGGGTGGTGCGCTCGCGCACGAGCCCGGCCTCCTTCAGACGCGCGAGCGCCAGGTCGAGAAGACGGTCGGCGCGGTCGTCCCGGGCCAGGCGCTCACGGAAGTCAGCCGGCACGCTGTGGTGGAAGCCGGGATCGTCCAGCTCCAGGGCCAGGGCGTATGTGAAATCGATCCGGCAGCGAACCGCTTCCACCGCCTGCCGGTCCGACAGGTTCAGCAGGAACTGCAGCACACAGACGGTGGCCAGCTGAGCGGGCGAGACACCGGGGCGTCCGTCGCGCGGGTACCAGCCCGCGAAGTCCTCGTCGGCCCACAGCCCATCAAGGCGGTCTCTCACCCACATCGCCGTCGTACCGCCCGGATTGCTCGCCCGCGCGATCCGCGCGGTCAGAGACGGGACTTGCTCACCGGAACGGGGACGGAGTGACAACAGACACCTCGACAACTGCTTCGATCTTCGAAACAGCCCCGAGCATGCCCGCTGATCATGGTGACGCACCGGGAAACTCCAAGATCCCCGACAGAGTCAAGCTCATGCTTCGTGACTTTTTGACGTGCTCCCTGGCCTGAAGTCCAGGGATTCCGGCCTGGGGCGGCTGCCCCTTCCGAGGGCTTCCTGCTTCACCGCGCCGTGCGGGCACGTGTGCCCGTCCTCTCGTGGAACCGGGCCGGGAAGCCTTCCAGAGAGAAAGTTTCCCAGGCGCCTCACAGGTGGGAAGAGCCGTACCACCCATGGAGTGCGTGGCGATTCCGGAGCCGGTGGGGAAGGGCACCTGACCCGGAGTCTTCGGCTTGGTCGCCATTGCCGGTTCGCCGGCCACGCCGGGGCGCCGGAGTCCCGGGCCCCGGCGAGCGGGGCCAGTCACTCGCCGGAATCGTCCTCGGCTTGTTCCGGTCTCCGGGCGATCTGTTCGAGGGCGGCGAGGTCCGCCGGGGCGAGCCGGTCGATGAAGTGGTGCCGTACCGACTCGACGTGGGCCGGTGCGGCGTTCCCGAGCGTGTCCAGACCCCGTGCGGTGAGCATCAGGAGACAGCCCCTGCCGTGGTGGCGGGCAGCTTGGCGATCAGTGCCGTGAGCTCTTCGAGCTCCTGCGGAGTCAGATCGGTGAGCGGAGGCCGGACCGGACCCGCGCTGTGACCGGTGGCGGTCATACCGGCCTTGACCACGCTGACCGCTTACCCGGCCCGGCGGTTGCGGATCTCGGTGTAGGGCAGCACGAAGTCCGACAGCATCCGCGTGACGTCGGCCTGCCGGAGCTCGCGGACGGCGGCGTAGAAGGCCAGGGCGAACTCGGGCAGGAAGTTGAAGATCGCCGAGGAGTACGTGGTCACGCCCAGCTGGAGATAGGGCAGGGCGAACAGCTCGGCGGTGGGCAGGCCGCCGATGGAGGTGAGGCGCTCCCCGAGACGGGCGTGGATGCGGGTCACGGTGTCGATGTCACCGACGCCGTCCTTGTAGCCGACGAGGTTGGGACAGGTGTCGGCGAGGCGTGCGACGGTGTCGGCGGAGTAGATCGCGTTGGCGCGGCTGTAGACGACGACGCCGAGTGAGGTGGAGCGGCATACCGTTTCGACGTGCTGGGCCAGGCCCTCCTGGCAGGTTTCGGTCAGGTAGGGCGGGAAGAGCAGGATGCCGTCGGCGCCGGCGCGCTCGGCGGCCGCGGCGAACTCGACGGCGGTCGCGGTGCCGTAGCCGGCCGGGGCCAGGATCGGCGTGCCGTCGGGCGCGCTGTCTGCGGCGGCGGCGACGACGCGTTCGACCTCGGCGGGGGTGAGGGAGAAGAACTCGCCCGTGCCGCCGGCGGCGAAGAGACCGCCGAGGCCGTACTCGCCCAGCCGGACGATGTGTTCGCGGTAGGCGTCCTCGTCGAAGGAGAGGTCGTCGCGGAAGTGGGTCACGGGGAAGGACAGCAGCCCGGAGCCGATACGGCGGCCGAGTTCTGCCGGGCTGAAGGATGCCATGGGACTGCTCCTGAAGGTCGAAGTCGGGTGCCGGCTGCGGTGTTCACCGCAGCCGTCGGTCGGAGATCGGTCGGACGGGCGCCGCCGGGAACGTGGTGTGCCGGTGCGGGCGGGGCGGCTGTCCGAGGTCGGCGCTGTCCGCGCAAGGATGCGCGGGCGCCGGCAGCGGGGGCGCCACACCTCGCCTGACGTGAGGTGTGGCTGATCCGCGGGAGCGTCGCAGCCCGTCGACGGCTGACGCTACGCTCCGCGAATGATGCACGTCCAACACGGATTTTGGATGTCGCGATACCTGGAGAGCATCAGTGTTCACCCTTACGCAGTTGAACAGTTTCGTAGCCGTCGCGGAGGAACTGCACTTCACCCGTGCGGCAGAACGGCTGAACATGACGCAGCCGCCGCTCAGTCGACAGATCCAGTTGCTGGAGAGCGAACTGGGCGTGCAACTGCTGGACCGCACGAACCGTTCAGTGCGGCTGACCCCCGCGGGCCGGGCCTTCCTGGTCGAGGCTCGCCGGATTCTGCGCCAGAGCGAGCACGCCGCTCTCGCTGTGCGCCGGGTCTCCCTCGGTGAGGCGGGGGCGATCGCCGTCGGGTTCACCGCCGCCAGCGCCTACTCCGCTCTCGGTGGCCTTCTGGAAACTGCACGGGCCGCCCTGCCGGGAGTGGAGATCCTTCTGCAGGAGCTCGTCACCCGCGACCAGTTGAAGGCGCTCGGGGAAGGCTCGCTCGACCTCGGGCTGGTCCGACCGTCGGCCGTGGGAGCCGATCTCACCGCACGCACGGTGGTGCGCGAAGGGCTGCTGGCGGCGCTTCCTGCTCAGCATCCGTCGGCCGCGGAGGTGGGACCGATGCGGATGGAGGACTTCGCCGGCGAGGACTTCCTGATGTACTCGCCGATCGAGGCCCGCTACTTCCACGAGTTGCTGGCCGGCATCTTCCGGGCCGCCCACGTCTGGCCTGTCTTCACCCAGTACCTCGCGCAGGTGCACAGCATCCTCGCCCTGGTCAACGGCGGCTGGGGCATCGCTCTCGTGCCCGAGTCCGCCGCCCGGATGCGCTTCGGCGGGATCGTCTTCCGGTCGGTGACCCTGGCGGACCCGAAGCCCGTCGAGCTGAACATCGTGTGGCGCAAAGGCAATGAAAACCCTGCTTTGAAGGCCCTATTGCGGCATGTGTGACATAAGCCTTCCCTCTGCACATCGCACGGCGGTCATTCAAGCAAGGTATGGCACGCAACAAAACTTGACATGGACGTGAATGAAAACCATCTCTACGGTCGGTGCAGCCACCGGTCGTGTGGCTCGGGCCACGCGGCGCCGCTGCCGCACAACCCAGGTTCAGGAGAGATGGATCATGTCCGCTCTCATCCGGCAGGACGAGTCGGGTGACCGCCGGCACCGAGCCCCCGTCGGCGCAATCCGCCTCAGGGAAACGGTTCGGGCCGGGACCTTCGACGCCGCGACCCACCCCGTCCGGCGAAGACGGCCCGTTGCCGGCTGAGCGCTGGTCGCCGTCCCCGTCAGGACGTGGTGACGCGAGACCGGTGGCGGGACGGCGACGCGCAGCCGGTGCGGAGGTGCTGAGGCACGACCGCCGCACCTCTTCATGCGAAGCCTCCTGTTCCTGCCGCGTGTCCGCGTCGACCGCTACGGCGCCACCACCGTAGCGCGCTCTGACGATCCGCCCCGCCGCTTCACACGACCGTGGCGAACTCACGTGATGCCCACACGTCTGCTCGACCCACAGTTCGAAGGGGAACTGACATGCCACTCGTCGTAGTCGGAATCAGCGTTCTGGTTCTGCTCCTGCTCATGACCAGAATGAAGCTGAACGGCTTCGCGGCCCTCCTGCTGGTGGCGGTCGGGGTCGCCGTGGTCCAGGGGATCCCGGTGGCCGACATCCCGGACATCCTCTCGGACGGCATCGGAGGCCAGGTCGGCGACACGATGCTGACCATCGGGCTCGGTGCCATGGTCGGCCGCGTCATGGGTGACTCCGGCGCCGCCCAGCGCATAGCCGGCAAACTCCTCGACGCCTTCGGCCCGCGCCGGGTCCAGGTCGCCATGGTCGTCACCTCGATGCTCATCGGCGTGACGATGTTCTACGAGGTCGCGTTCATCATCATCGTGCCCATCGCCTTCACCCTGGTCAGGGTCACCGGCGCGAACCTGCTGTGGGTCGGCCTGCCGATGTCGATCGCCCTGTCCACCATGCACAGTTTCCTGCCGCCGCACCCCGGTCCCACCGCCGTCGCCGCGACCTTCCACGCCTCCGTCGGACTGACCCTGTTCTACGGACTGTTCATCGCGGTCCCGGCCGGCGCGTTCATCGCACTGCTGTGGCCGCGCCTGCCGTTCGTCAAGGCCATGTCCCCCTCCATCCCCAAGGGACTGGTCAGCGAAGGCGAGTTCACCGACGAGGAGATGCCCGGCCTCGGCTGGTCGCTGTTCGTGGCCCTCTTCCCCGTCGTCCTGATCGCCGGCGCCGCGGTGACCGACATGGCCGTCTCCGGGGAGACCCCGTTCCTGCACACGGTCGCGTTCATCGGCTCGGCGCCGATCGCGCTCCTGCTCACCCTGATCCTGGCCATCTGGGCGTTCGGGCCGAGGATCGGCCGGAGCCTGTCGGACGTCAGCTCCTCGTGCTCCTCGGCAGCCCAGGCGATGGCGATGATCCTGCTGGTGATCGGCGCCGGCGGCGCCTTCAAGAACGTCCTCGTCGAAGGCGGTATCTCCGACTACATCAAGGACGTCACCGACAGTTAGTCGATCTCGCCGATCATCCTCGCCTGGCTCGTCGCGGTCATCCTCCGTGTGGCGCTCGGCTCGGCGACGGTCGCCGTCGTCACGGCCTCCGGTGTGGTGCTGCCCATGCTCGCCGGAAGCGGAGTGAGTCCCGAGATGATGGTGCTCGCCGTCTCCTGCGGCTCCATCGCCTTCTCGCACGTCAACGACCCTGGGTTCTGGCTGTTCAAGGAGTACTTCAACCTCTCCGTCGTCCAGGCGATCAAGGTCCGCACCTCGTACACGACGGTGCTGGCGGTCCTCGGCCTGGCCGGTGTCCTGGCGGGCGAGTGGGCCCTGGGGGTCATCGGTATGTGACCTCTTGTCCGCTTCCCGCTCCCTCTCCCACCCACGTACAAGGAGTCCGAGGACAGCATGAGCACAAGCCGGCCGACCGTCACCGCGTTCTCCGTCTACCCCGTGGCGGGCCGCGACTGCATGGAACTGAACCTCTCCGGTGCCCACGGCCCCTACTTCACGCGCAACATCGTCGTCCTGACGGACTCCGAGGGACGTACGGGCCTCGGCGAGGTGCCGGGCGGAGAGAAGATCACACAGACCCTGCGGGACGCGGAGTCCCTCGTGGTCGGCGCGAAGGTCGGCGACTACAAGCGGGTCCTGCGGGAGATCGGGGACCGTTTCGTCGACCGCGACTCCGGCGGACGCGGTGTGCAGACCTTCGACCTGCGCACCACCGTCCACGCCGTCACCGCCATCGAGTCGGCTCTGCTGGACCTCCTCGGCCAGCACCTCGAGGTGCCGGTCGCCGCGCTCCTCGGAGACGGCCAACAGCGCGACAGGGTCCGGGTCCTGGGCTACCTCTTCTACGTCGGCGACCCCGGCCGCACCGACCTGGAGTACCACCGCGCACGCGACTCGGACGTCGACTGGTACTGCATCCGGCACGAGGAGGCACTGACGCCCGAGGCGATCGTCCGGCAGGCCGAGGCCACCCACGACCTCTACGGCTTCCGCGACTTCAAACTGAAGGGCGGGGTCCTGAGCGGTGCCGAAGAGGTCCGGGCCGTCCGCGCCCTGAAAGCCCGTTTCCCCGAGGCCCGCATCACCCTCGACCCCAACGGCGCCTGGTCGCTGCGCGAGGCCGTCGAACTCTGCAAGCCACTGGTGGGCACGCTTGCCTACGCCGAGGACCCCTGCGGAGCCGAAGGCGGCTACTCCGGGCGCGAGGTGCTCGCCGAGTTCCGCCGCGCCACCGGCCTGCCCACCGCGACCAACATGATCGCCACCGACTGGCGGCAGATGACCCACGCCCTCGCCCTGCAGTCGGTCTCCATCCCGCTGGCCGACCCGCACTTCTGGACGATGCAGGGCTCCGTGCGCGTGGCGCAGCTGTGCAACGCGATGGGGCTCACCTGGGGCTGCCACTCCAACAACCACTTCGACATCTCGCTGGCGATGGTCATCCACTGCGGAGCCGCGGCACCGGGTGAGTACAACGCCCTGGACACGCACTGGATATGGCAGGAGGGCCTGGAGCGGCTCACCGTTGCCCCGCCCCGCATCGTCGACGGTGAGATCGCCGTTCCCGATGCCCCGGGCCTCGGCGTACGACTCGACATGGACCGCCTCCTGGCCGCCCACGATCTCTACCGCACGAAGGCTCTGGGCGCCCGGGACGACGCCGTGGGGATGCGGCACCTGGTTCCCGGCTGGGAGTTCGACCCCAAGCGGCCCTGCCTGGTGAGGTGATGCCGCCGTCCGGAACGGCTCCCGACCGATACGGGGAGTCCCGCGAGTCGGCCCCGGCGTCCTGCTGGATCCGGACAACACTCGCCATCCCCGGATGGCGCCCGCTGCCGGCCGCGCCTGGCGTGCCGCCGGTCACCGAGGCGAAGGAGCGGTCGTGGAACAGGACGGACGCCGGAGCCTACTCGTCCGGCCGTGACGCTCGGTTGACGCTCTGGGCGCCCGCACGCGGGACAGCAAGCCGAAAAACCTGCTCTGACCTGGGCTTTTCCGTGACTCACTCAGGCCGACATCTTCCCGATGACGCATCATGTGGAGTGCGTCGCGATCCTTGAACCGGTCGCGAAGGGTGCCTGACCTGCGGTTTCGTGCGTGCGCATTATGTGCGGTGTGGGCGTTACGGGCGATATCTTGACGCTGAAATGACGCTCGTGACGCACGTTTGACGCTCGTTCTGATGGGGTGTCAGGCGGATCGCCGGGCAGGTTAGGTTCTGCGAGCCGGCGGGACATCAAGCCAGGCACTTGGCAGCTTCTGAGGTTCCCCCGCTGCGCGGGAGGTGCTGATCAGCGGGTCAGAGTGGGTTGACGTGGTTTCAGGTTCACTGGTTCGGCCGCTGCCCGGTCGGCGTAGTACTTCTCCTCGAACTCGATCGGGCTGAGCCAGCCGAGCCGTTCCTGGATGCGGCGGGAGTTATAGAAGCCGTCGATGTATTCGAAGAGTGCGAGGTTTGCCTCGGCCCGGGTGGCGAAGGTGCGGCCGCGGAGGCCCTCGGTCTTGACCAGCATCCACAGATTCTCCGCGAGGGCGTTATCGTAACTGTCCCCGACAGAGCCCATGGATGCCTCAATTCCCACCCTCAGCAGCCGAGTTGTGAGCTTGATCGATGTGTACTGACAGCCGTGGTCGGCATGGTGGATGAGCTTGCCGGGTTCGACCTCGCGGGACGCGAGGGCGTACTCCAGCGTGGTCAGGACCAGGTCGGCGTCCGCGCGGGCGGAGGTCTCCCAGGCCACCACCCGGCGGGAGAAGGCGTCGCGGATCGCCGACAGCCACAGCGGTCCCTCACCGGTGGTGATCATCGTCAGGTCGGTGACCCACAGCCGGTTCGGCGCGCTCGCCGTGAAGTTGCGCCGGACCAGGTCCGGCGCGAGCGTGGCCTGGGGATCGCGGCGCGTGAAGCCCTTGCGGCGCGGGCTCACCCCCGCGATATCGGCCTCGCGCATCAATCGCTCCACCCGCTTGCGGCCCACGGCCACGCCTTCGCGCCTGAGGACGGCGTGCACGCGCGGGGACCCGTAGATCCCGCCGGAGTCCGCGTGGATCTCCTTAATCCGGTCGGTCAGCTCGACGTCCCGTCGGCGCCGCTCGCACGGCTCCGTCGCGACGCGACGCCACCGGTAGTACGTCGAGGAAGGGATGTGCAGTTCCCGCAGGACGCACTCGACTCCCAGGTGCGGATGCTCGTCGAGGAGCGCCGTCACCCGGGTCGGGTCGGGTCGAGTTGCGCCGCGAAAAAAGCCGAGGCCGTCCGCAGGACTTCGTTCGCGCGCTTGAGCTGGGCGTTCTCCTTGCGCAGCGCGGCGAGCTCGGCGCGTTCGTCGGTGGTCAGCCGGTCGTCCCGCTCGCCGGCATCGGCCTCGGCCTGCCGGATCCAGTCACGCAGGGCTTCGGGATGCACACCGAGCTCGATGGCCAGACGCTTGATCTGGGGCTTCGGGTCGGAGGTCCGGTACATCCGCACCGCACGCTCACGCAACTCCAACGAGTACTTCCTGGGAGCAGCCATGATCGACGTTCCTCTCATGAGAACCATCTGACCCTCTGCCAGCACCCTCCGCATCTCGGGGGAACCTCATTCAGTCGGAGCCGTGGGCGGCAGACTGCAGGTTCAGCGGCGGGCCGTGGCGAGCAGGTCACTTCGCCGGTACCTCGGCCGCCCAGCACGCTTTGCTCCAGCCCGGCCGCTAGGGTGGGCGGCCTGGAGCGAGGAGGAAGACGATGGCGCTGACCACGTCGCTGGCCGGCCGGGTCCGGAATACGAGCCTGCCCAAAAGCCATGCCCTTCTGCCGCTCCTAGAAGCCGTGGTCAACGGCATTCAGGCGATCGACGCCCGGTTCGGCGACGACATGGAGCCCGGTCGTCTGAGCATCAGGATCCGGCGCAGCCAGCAGGAAGCACTCGACTTCAGCCATGTCGGCCCAGGACGCGCGGCGTTGAAGCCCATAGTCGGCTTCAGCGTCGAGGACAACGGAGTGGGCTTCACTCCGGAGAACATGACATCGTTCGAGACGCTGGACAGCGACCACAAGGCCGACATGGGCTGCCGCGGTGTGGGGCGCCTGCTCTGGCTCAAGGCGTTCGACAGGGTCACGGTCCGCAGCGCCTACGAGGACGAAGCCGGATGCCTCAAGGGGCGGCAGTTCCGCTTCTCCGTCCAGGGAGAGGTTGAGCCGGACGGGGAAGCGGACACTCCAGCCGAGGTCGGCACGACCGTGAGCCTCGACGGGTTCAAAAGGCCCTTTCAGCAGAGCGCGCTGAAGACCGTCGAGGCCATTGCCCGTGAGGTATTCGAGCACTGCATCTGGTACTTCCTGCGTCCCGGCGGCGCGCCCGACATCACGGTGGCAGACGATGACGGGGCGGTCTCGCTCAATAGCCTCATGCACGACTTCGTGTACTCCGACATGCAAAGGACATCGATCGAGGTCAAGGGGGAGAGGTTTGAGATGGTGAGCCTCCGCCTGAAGTCCTCGCCGAGGAATCTCGCGCCACGGCTGTACTGGTGTGCTGCGAACCGTGTGGTGGTGGAGGAAAACCTCACCAGCAGGGTGCCAGGGCTCTACGGAAGGCTCAAAGACGCGGAGTCCTCCCCGTTTACGTACGTCTGCTACCTGTCCTCCGACTTCCTGGACAGCCACGTCCGCGCCGACCGTACGGCCTTCGACATCAGCGAACATGTGCCGGGCACCCCACTGATCGAAGATGTGTCGATGGACGACATCCGGGAGAGCGTGCTCAAGGAAGTCGAAAGCATCCTCGCCGGGCCGCTCAGCGCAGCACGCGAGGAGGGCAAGGCCCGGGTCCACGAGTTCGTCAGTAACCGTGCTCCGAGATACCGGCCCGTCCTGTCGCGACTCGAGCAGCTCGGCGTATCCGTGGATCCGTCCATGAAGGACCAAGACCTCGAACTACTGCTGCACAGCAACCTCCAGAAGCTCGAAGCGTTCGCGCTGGCCGAGGGCCACGCCGTCCTGGGCGAAGCAGGCTCCGCCCAACCGGAGGGCTACGACGAACGGCTCGCCCGGTACTTGAACACAGTGACCGACATCAACCAGTCCGACCTGGCCGCCTACGTCTCGCGCCGACGAACGATCCTCGACGTACTCGCCAGGCAGATCAGGTCCGACGACCAGGGTAGGTACAGCAAGGAGGACGCGATCCACTCCCTGCTCATGCCGATGCGGACCGACTCGAACGAGATCGGCACCGATGCCTCCAACCTCTGGATCATCGACGAGAGGCTCGCGTTCCACGACTACCTCGCCTCTGACAAGACGCTCAAGAGCATGCCGATCACGGGTTCCAATTCGACGAGGGAGCCCGACCTGCTCGCGACTCGGCTCGTCGGCTCGCCGGTGCTGGCCGCGGAAGGGGGAACGCTCCCGCTGCCGTCCATCGTCGTGATCGAGGTCAAACGGCCGATGCGCAATGACGCCTCGGAAGACAAGGACCCGATCCAGCAGTGCCTGGAGTACGTGAAGCGTGTGCGCGCCGGCGGAGTGAAGACCGCGCTGGGGCGGCCGATCCCCCCGACGCGTGAGGCACCTGCCTTCTGCTATGTCCTCGCGGACCTCACGAAGACGATGGTGGACAGATGCGAATACGCGGGCCTGCGGCCCACCCATGACGGCATGGGTTATTTCGGTTTCAATGAGCCGTGCAAGGCATACATCGAAGTAGTGAGCTTCGACCGTCTCGTCAACGCCGCCACCGAACGCAACCGGGCGTTCTTCGACAAACTCGGACTCCCCTCCAGCTGACTTAATGAGTGGAGCTATTCCATCCGACCCCCGGAGGATCAGTAGGCGTCGATGCTCCGGCTGGCCCCAGAGAGCTCGGAAGGGGCCGCTCGTGCAGAGTCGAGGCCCCGTGCCCATCCGTCGCTCAGGACTACTGTGCTGCCCCGCGCAGATGTCTGGCCAGCGTGGTCACCGCGATCAGGGGAGGCGTGGTGGACAGGATGCAGGTGGACAGGTGACATATGAGGGGCTTGCAGGGTCCCTCGCTCATTCCAGACGTCTGCTGTCCCGGAGGTGGGGCAGCCCTTCGCCGGTACTCTTCCCGGAGAATCCGGCACCTGACGTAGGGGGAAGGCGATGAGGGTGAAAGACGACAAGGCGTACGGGGTTCGCTGGTGACCGGTACCGGGCAGCAGCCGGCAGACCTCCACTTCCCCGCTCTGGTCAACGGCCTCGACTTCCTGGTGAGTGCCGTCGGCTCACTGTCCGGTGACGACGGGCAGCCGGGACCGCGCGATATGAAGTACGCGGTCCTGCACCTCCAGGCTGCGGCTGAGACGCTGCTGAAGGCCCGGCTGGAGATGCACGATCCGGCGCTGGTGTGGACAAAGGTGGAGCTGTTCGACCAGCGCAAGCACGAGGCCGGTGACTTCAAAAGCTGCGGCGTCAAAACAGCGATCGAACGTCTGCGTGACACTGTGCGGATCGAGAGCACGATCGATCCGGAGGACGCTGGCCTCAGGGCCCTGGGCAGCCTCCGCAACCGGATCATGCACTTCGGGTTGAAGGACACGGTCCTCGCCGTACAGGCGCGCACCGTTCCCGTACTCGATTTGCTGGTCGGCTTCATCAACACCGACATCCTGCCCCAGGTCCACGAGACCGATGAGGCATGGTCGGTTGAGCAGCACATGGAGCAGGTACGCGACGGTTTCAAGCACCTCACGGACTTCCTCGCCCTGCGCATGGAGACCCTGCGCAGTCGGTTGGACGGCTATGAGAGCTCGACGGCCTCGTGCCGCTCCTGCGGTCAGTTCACCGTCGTACTCGACGCAGGAGCCCAGGATCTCGCCTGCCTCCTGTGCGCGAGGCAGTACGGCACCGGCGAGGATGCCGCGTGGGAGTTCATCGGCTCCAGCAAGCACGTCAGCATCACCGACGGAGGCGGCGACCTCAACGGCTGTAGCAGCTGCGGCGCCTACTCCGTGATCAGCACTCCGTTGGCCAGCTCGCCCGGAGAGGACTCCTGGATTTGCTTCGACTGTGGATCCACATACGAAGGCGTCTGCATCTTCTGTGACCAGGCCGCCGAACTCGTCCCCGACATGGACATGTGTGGCGACTGCTACGAGATCCGCCTGGCCAACTTCTGAGGGTGTAGTCGGAGGTCAGGGTACGGCGATCCGATTGACCCGATCCGGGAATCGGCCAGGGGTGAAGCTTCCCCTTGATGTTGGACACCTGGAGACTGGGACGTGAGGTTCCAGAGGAAGTAGTGCCAGGTGGGAAGTAAGAGCAACCGCAGCAGGC
>NZ_JBFAKH010000127.1:0-14136 GCF_040655635.1 Streptomyces sp. NPDC050388 | reverse complement strand
CATCACGGCCCGTCCCGGTGGGGAGAGGGACTTGTACGTAGCCCTGACCCGGGCCACCAAGCGCCTCTGCACCGTCACCGTCCAGCCCGCCTGACGACTCGGCGCCCGCGTCGTCCCCGCGGGCGCACCCGGCATCACGGGGCGCCGGTAAGAACCGTGTCACCGATCCTGCTGGCTTATTCGGTCATGCGGCGAGGGAGAGGTCGAGGCGGGCAAGGTGGCTGACGCGGGTGCGGTCGAGCGGGTGGCCGTTCCACCAGGCATCGAGGCGGATGAGGTTGAGTGCAACGGCGGAGAAGACGTGCTCCAGGTGGGTCTTCTGGAGACCGAGGTAGCGGGCACGTCTCATCCCGGTGACCGCGACGGCCTGCGGATACGGCCCGCGGGCTGCGACCGCGCGAGCCACCTGAGCGGTCAGCTCCGGCACCTGCGGCCACGGCCGCGACTGCATCGACATCCAGCACCCCACCCGCAACCGGAACGGCAAAACGGTCGCCACCCTGGCCAACGAGCCGTCACACCGGACGGCACGGAATTAACCAGCAGGATCGGTGACAGAGTTCTTACCGCCACCCCATCACGCGGCCTGATCCGAGCCGACGACGTTCAGATCCCCTTCGCGCAGCAGGGTGAAGTCGACGTCGAGCTTCGGGTCGTACAAGTCGGGTTCGATGCCGAGTCCGTGCGTGCTGTACTCGCCGCCCGGACACCCCGGGGATGTGCTTGGCCGCCTCGTACAGGCCCACGCTGGTGCCCTTGACGAAGGTGGTGAGCACGTAGCGGCCGAACGGATCGTCAAGTTTCGGGTCGTTGCCCAAGGGCGGACCGAAGCGTCGCCCTGCTTCAACCGGTTGTACTGCGTCGTGCCACCGCTGTCGCGTTCGGCCGGCAGCCGCAGCAGCCCCGCCCGCTGGGCAGCGCTCATGTTCCAGCCCAGCGGCCACCACCTTCTCCAGCGCGATATTGATCAGGCCGGCAGGCCGGTTCTTCGCCGCGGCCTCCTTACGGATCGTCGCCTCTGCGGTCTGCCGGGCCCGGGCCTGCTGGTACTTCGTCCCCACCCGTCGGCGGACCTCCGTACGCTGCCGATCAGCGGTACGGCCCGTCGAGTACGACAGGAGTGTGCCCTCCGGAAGCTCGACTGTGCGGCGGACGAAGTCGACCACCATCTCCGGATACTCGTCCGGCTTCGGAAACCGTCCCGTCCGCTGATACGACTTCAGCGCCAGCAGCAACGCGGGCTGATGGCCGTCGGAGTCCATCCGCTCGGCGGCCCACGCGCACGCCGCCGGACAGACACGACAGGCCACCGTGGCGCAGCACGTCCAGGTCGTCGATGCTGTCCGCCCCAGCCACCATCCCAGCGCACCGCTCGGCCAACCGGATCGTCGGGATGAACCCGGCATACGCGATCAGGTCGGGGTCATCGAACGCGGCAAACAGTTCCGCGGGCCTGTCGAAATTTTTACTTGAAATTTTTCTTTAGAGATGCTTTGTCGATTGAGCGTGGTGACTAGTTCGGGGTGGACAGTTCCCGTCACTCCGTGCCATGATCATCTATCAGGGAGTGAACCTTCCAGATTTCAACGTGAGGAAATAGAGGGACTGCTGATATGGGTAACGGGGGGATCGCTGATATGGACAGCGTGAAGAACAGGTTAACTTGGCACCCCGTTTCGAGCAATGAAAATCACGAAAACTATAGCAGTCGGATAGGCGGCTTGGCGCTTGGCATATCTGACGGACGAGCTTACCCGCAGGCTGGACGATCCCTGTTACAGGCTGGGATAGCACTGATAATCGAAGACGACATTCGGCGATACAGTATCGAGGGAATGCTTCGTTCGCTCGACATCCAGTTGCCAGTTCAATCCGTCACGGATACCGAAGCTCTCTCGACATTCTGCAACGGCCGGCTGATCATTTCAGACAGCAATGCCTTGGGGTCTGTACCTGGCGAGATCGCTGAAAAGCTGCGCACCCAGAACGCACATGTACTGATCCTGGTGGATTCAGCAGACGTTGTTGAGCAATCCTGGGCCGATCATGCAAACGGTTTCCTGGACTGGGTAGATCTCTGCCCCGAGTCCCTGCGCGAAGCGATCGTCGACGTGAAGGCCGGACGATTTCATGTGTCGGCGACCCTGGCGCGACGGTCTGTGACGGCGTCCGACCAGGCCGGTGATGACACCACCTCGAAGCGCGCGTCGATGATTTCACTGACGGCACGTGAACACCAGGTGCTGCGCCTGATCGCCGAGGGGCTAAGTAACCGACAAGTCGCTCGATCGCTGAGTATCTCTGAACATGGAGTTAAGCGCACGGTCGGCATCATTTTGGCCAAGCTCAACTGTCCAAATCGGACTCTTGCGGTTGTTCGGGCCATAGAGTCGGGGCTCCTCGTTATGTGAGGTGTCGACCGATTGGCGAAGTTCTGTCCGTCAGCACGGCTAGTCCAGAAATAAACTTTTTGATAGACCGCGCCATGGGGCAGGCTGTCCTCTCTCAGTCGCGGTCGGCCGCTGCTTGACGAGCAAGCTGCAGAGGGCTGGGGTATTCGCGAATGCCCCAGCCCTTGAGTCTGTGAATTGCAGCCCTGAATTTCCCCCTCGGGTTATTGATTCCGGATGGGAATAAGCCTCTTGGGGTCGGGCGCCTTGTTTCCCTTCCGCGTCGGCCGCACCCGGATTGCGGCGAACGCCTCGAGCAATACTTAACATTTCGCTACTGATCTTGTCCGCGCTCCACTGCTCTTCCAACTCGGCCAACTTTTCGGCCCGCTGCCGCAGTTGGCTTTCCTTCGGTTGGATTTTCCAGGAGCAAGCACTGAGCTGTTTCAGCGTTGCCGCTCCAGAGTGAGGACGGCCGCGGCAATTGACGACATTCGATTTGGGCTGCACCGGGATCTGCGGAAGATGCGCCAGGACTTCAGCCGTGCGACGCCGCGCTCGACCGGCGCCCGTTTCGCGGACAGCGCCCGGTTGACGGTTTGCTGGGTCGGCGTGAGCTCACGCCCGGCGGGCGTCTGAGGGGTGTCGTTACCCACGAACTGGCTCCGATGTAGGCCCGGTCGGCGAGGATCGGGACGCCCTGGCGCTCACAGATGCGGATGATCCGGTGGGCGCGGGCCGCTGTCAGGTCGTGCGAACGGCCCGGACGGGCGGGTGAGATCCACAACAACCGCCCGGCCGGGTCGGTCACCACCTGCATGTTCACTCCGTGTCGACGGTGCTTGTAGGAGTAGTCGGCCCGGCTGTCGCCGACCCGGTCGCACTCTGCGAGCGTGCCGTCCAACAGGACGCCACCGCGGCCACTGCCGTCTTCGACGCTCTCGTTGCTCACGACATGGGTGCCTACTTCGCCACTCCGTGCGGCGTGCTGGCACCACTGCTGGCCCAGTTGCAGGAGTGCGCTGACTACCACGTGGTGGCGCGCGAGGACAACGCCGTCGGGATGGCAGCCGGCGTGGCCCTCACCGGCGGCACTGTCTGCCTCCCCGCCCTTGAAAGCCGCCGATGCGCGGGAAGGGACCCGTGGCCTGACTGTCAGTCTGGACCTTTCGTACGCGACTATCGTTCACCGTCGTTCAGGCGAAGCGTTGAGTGTGCGAGGAAGCGTTCAAGCGGCGTTGTCAGGTTGAGTGAGTACTTGGGGATGCGCGCGGTTTCGGGACGGGTCTGGCCGTGATGGTGACGGTGATTCAGGTTGCGGCGGGTCGGCCAGTGGTTCCGGTGATCTGGTCCCAGGTGGCGAAGCGGGTGATCATCTCGGTGCGGTGTTCGGGTGCGGTCATGAGGTGGCGGCGGGGCCGGAAGTGGGGTGAGATGCCGCTGAACGCGGTCAGGAACCGCTGCGCGGCACCCATCGAGCGGAAGCCTTTCATGGCGCGCTCGCGCTGCCGGGTGGGCTGGTGGCTGTTCTCGGCCCGGTTGTTCAGCCCCTGGTGGGAGCGGTGCTCGACCGAGGGCATCACCTCGCGGTGGGCAGCGCCGTAGGAGCGGAGCTGGTCGGTGACCACCACCCGCGGCACCGACCGGGTCTTCTTCATCAGCTTCCGGAAGAAGCACCTGGCCGCGGCCGTGTCCCGCTTGCTCTGGACGAGGAGGCCGGGCACGGTGCCGTCGGCGTCGACCGCGCGCCACAGGTACCGCTGCCGGCCCTGGATCTTGACGAAGACCTCGTCGAGATGCCATGTGTCGCCCGGCTTCGGGCGGCGCCGGCGCAGCGCGTTGGCGTAGGCGGGGCCGAACCGGCGCGTCCACTGGTGGATCGTCTCGTAGGAGACCTCGATGCCGCGCTCCAGCATCAGCTCCTCGACGTCGCGCAGGCTCAGGGCGAAGCGGTGATACAGCCACACGCAGTGCGCGATGACCTCCGGCGGGAAGCGGAAACCCTGGTACGACGGCGCGTCCACGAGCAGCCCCTCCAGCGACCCCAACCAGACAGATGATCATGCCACCGGAGAAGGGCTCCGCTCAACCTGACAACACCCTCTGGCGGAGTGTCAGTGTTCGCCGACGGTCACGCGGTCGGTTTCCGGGGTCAGCAGGTCCGCGATGCCGCAGTCCAGCACCGTGCAAATGGCGTCGAGATCGGCCAGCTTCAGACTCACGGGCTGACCGGACCACAGTCCTGACAGTTTCCCGGCCGACATGGGCCGTCCGTGGGCGGCGAGCCGGCGGTTGAGTTCCGTGGCCGTCCATACCTCCCGGTTCGCCGCCGCCCTCCGCAGATGCCACTTCATGACATCCTCTCCTTCTGCGTGTCCTCCGTACACGGCGCCGTCTTGGGACGCGCCGCCACACACGTTGTAGAAGCGGTCATCCCGGTGCACTCCGGTGCGTGTGCGGCCGCGGACGGCCGACGGCGGGGCCGACTTCGACTCCCGTACGGGAGAAGGCGAAGTGCTGCTGGGTGAACCCGTGGGCCGACAGCGCGGCACACACCGGGTCACGTACCTCGGGACGGGCGTGTACCAGCATGAAGCCACCACCTCCGGCCCCGAGCAGCTTGCCGCCCGTGGCCCCGGCCTCCAGGGCGTCCCGGTAGGCCAGGTCGACCAGGGGGAGCGAGACACCGTCGCCGAGCCCCCGTTTGAGCGCCCAGTGCCGCGCCAACACCTCGCCCAGCGCGGAGCCGTCTCCCCGGCGCAGGGCCGAGACGGCGGCGGGGACGAGCGCCTTGATCTCGTGGAGGCGGTTCCGCGTGTCCTCGTTGCCGCCGACGACTCGCTGGTGCTGATCGCTGAGGACCTTGCCCGCGTCGCGCGACACCCCGCTGGAGAAGAGCAGCAGTTCACCGGCCAGCCGTCCGGACACCTCCTCCGGTACCTCCACGTCCTCCACCTCCACGCCGCCGTGGCGGGCGAAGTGAAGCAGCCGGAAGCCACCCAGTGCCGACAGGTAGTGGTCCTGCCGCCCCACCGGCCGGCCCAGAGCCACATGCTCGACTGCGCCGGCCTCCTCCGCCAGGCCGACACGGTCGTCCATCCGGCCCCGGAGCCCGGCGAGCAGGGCCACGCAGAAGGCGGCCGAACTGCCGAGGCCCGTGCCCGGGGGCACGTCTCCCTCGGACACCAGCTCGAGGGCACCGCCCTTCCAGTGCCGTCGGACCAGTTCGCGGGCGAACGGATTGGCCAGGTCGTCCGCCGCGCGGGCGTGGCCGCAGACATCGAGGCAGGCCCGTACGCCTGGCCGGACGCCGCGCCGCGCGGTCACCGTGACCCGCAGGTCGACGGCTGCGGCCAGTACGGCACCGCCGAAACGGTGCGCATAGCTGGGCAGGTCGGTCCCGCCCCCGGCCAGCGAGATCCGCAGGGGGGCGCCAGCCGTCCACAGGTCCCGGTCCGCCTCGGGACGGGCCTCGGGGCCGTCGGCGTGCGTATCGAGTCCGGGCGTCGGGGGGCCGCTCACGCCCTGTCCTCCACGCGGGGCGCGGCGATCCGGCTGAGGTGGTTGTGCAAGTGCCGGGTCAGGATGTGTGTCATGGACATGTACAGGTCCTCTTGCTCCTCGATCGAGGGGGCGGGCGCCGCTATCCACACATCGCACAGCGGTCCCGCACTGCCTCCGGTCGGGCCGAGCAGGCCGATGGTGCCGACGCCGCAGTCACGGCCCAGGCGCAGCGCGGCCAGGACGTTCGGTGACATGCCGCTCGTGCTGATCGCGACCAGCACGTCACCGGGCCGGCACAGGCCCGCGAGCTGGCTGCTGAACACCGCCTCGTAACCGACGTTGTTGGCCCACGCGGTCAGCGCCGGCACCTGGTCCGCCAGGCACATGGTGCGCATCGGCGGCACCCCCGGCAGTCGTGTGTTCTTGGTCAGGTCGAGCGCGAAGTACGAGGCCGTGGCCGCGCTTCCGCCGTTGCCACAGGTGAAGATCGTATGGCCGCTGGCGTGGGCGCGTTCCAGGACGTCCGCCGCACGCATCAGGTCGGGCAGGGCGATCTCGGTGACGGCACGGCTGAGCCGCTCCAGGTAGGAGTGCATCGCCTCGGTGCCGTCGTGGGCGGGGGTCCAGGCGTGTGCGGTGCTCATCGGGCGGTCCGCCGAAGGGTGCCGAGCACGTGCATGCGTTTGTCCGCCTCGTCGGTGCCGTCGGCGAAGTCCGGCTGGGACATCGCCCAGGCCAGGTACTCCTCGACGACATCCTGCAGGGGGACCTCGGGCCGCCAGCAAAGCTCCGAGATCCCGTCGATGGCGGAGAACACATGCCGGGTGTCGCCGTACCGGTAGGTGCCCGGTACCAAGGGCTCCATGTCGGCGTTCGCCGCCTTGATGACCATGCCGGCGTAGTCGAGGATGCTGACCTGCCGCCCACCGCCCACGTTGAACGCCCTGCCCACCGCGCGCTCGTCGTGCAGCGCCAGCAGGTTGGCCCGCACCACGTCGTGCACCGACACGTAGTCCCTCAGCTGACGCCCGTCCTCGTAGCACACGGGCGGCTTGCCGTGCAGCACACGCTGGCTGAAGATGCGAAGAATCCCGGAGTAGGCGTTGTGGAAGGACTGCCGGCTGCCCTGGACGATGGAGTAGCGCAGCGCGACGGAGGGGATGCCGTACCGTTCGCCGAGCGTGAGAGCCGCCGTCTCCTGCGCGTGCTTCGACATCGCATAGGAGTTGTGCGGACTGACCGCGCCCTCGTCGGTCCACTCGGGCACCAGCGCCTGCCCGCACCGGGGGCAGGGCAGGTCCCAGTTGCCGCGGGCGAGGTCCGCCTCGCTCCTTGGCCGGGGGCGTACGGTGCCCTGGCCCGGGCAGTTCGGACAGCGGTAGGCGCCTTCGCCGTAGACCGCCTGGCTCGATGCCACCACGACACGGTCCGGACGCTGTCCGCGCTCGACGAGGACCTCGTACAACAGTGCGGTGGAGACCGTGTTGGTGGCGAAGAACGTCGAGAAGTCGGGGAGGTAGTCCTGGTAGGCGGCCAGATGGAAGACCGCGTCGACACCCGGCAGCGCACGCTGCCAGGCCTCCCGGTCGCGCACGTCCCCGTCGATCCACTCCACCCCGCGGTCCAGGAGGTCCTGGGGGAATCGTCGCGTTCGATGGACCGGCGGGAGCAGAGCGTCGAGGACGCGTACCTGGTGGCCCTCGGACAGCAGCACGTCGACCGTGTGCGACCCGATGAACCCGGCTCCGCCGCTTACCAGGACTTTCATTCGTCTTCCTTCGATCGGATGGGCATGGGGGAGGCCGTGGGGCTCTCGGCCCAGCCGCGGTACAGCTGGGCGAACTCGCGGGCCGTACGGGACCAGGACCAGTCCTGAGCCATGGCGCGGCGCCGCACCTCGGTCAGCCGCCCGGGGGACGAGGCCGCCCAGTCCAGGGCGGCGCGAACGCTGTCGCGGACCGAGGCGGGGGTGTGCTCGGGGATGAGGAAGCCGTTGCCGCGGTCGGGTTCGGCCCGCAGGTCGAGCACGGTATCCCGGAGGCCGCCCACAGGGCTGACGACGGGCAGGGTGCCGTAGGCCAACGCGATCAGCTGGTTCAGCCCGCAGGGCTCGACCCGCGACGGCATCACGGTGAAGTCGGCTCCGGCGTACAGCAGCCAGGCGATGTCCTGCTCGAAGCGCGGCACGTACGCGAGCCGGCCCGGTGCCTCGCGTACGGCGGCCGTGATGAGCTCGCGCATCCCGGGCGCGGCGGGACCGACCAGGGCGATCTGCGCCGCCCCCTCGGCCAGCAGGGGCGTGACGGCCTCCAGGAGCAGGTCCGTGCCCTTCTCGGCGACGAACCGGGAGCAGACCCCCAGCACCGGCACGGCGGTGTCCAGGGGCAGGCCCAGCGCCTTCTGCAGGAGTGCCTTGTTGTCCCGCTTGCCCGCGTCGACGGTGGCCGCGTCGTACGGCTTCGAGGGCCGGTCGGGCACGGCCGGGTCCCACACGCGCGGGTCGACCCCGGAGACGACGCCCGCCGTCGGCAGGGCCTGCCAGGCGTCACCGAGGGCCGTGCCGGAAAGCTGGGCCGACAACTCGCGGTCATAGGTGGGGCTGCATGTGACGGCCGCGTCGGCGGACGACAGCCCCAACAGGAGCAGGCTGGGCCGGTCGACACCCTGCTCGCGCAGGCGGTGCAGTGCCGCCGCGGGCAGACCCAGCTCCGGCGCCTGCCGGTGGGTGAACTCGCCCTGGTAGGCGGCACTGTGCACGTTCATGACAAGAGTTGGGGGTGTCTCCGTCCGCCGGGCCCGCAGGTGCGCGAGCGCCACGCCCGACTGCCAGTCATTGGCGTGCACGAGATCGTAGGAACGGCCCGACAGCCCGACCCAGTCCGCGACAGCGCGCCCGAAGAGGGCAGCCCGCTCCACCGCGTCCGCGAACTCCACGTAGTTCTCGTCCCGGTAGATGCCGGCCCGGTCGTAACGGCTGTCCAACCGGAAGAGGAACACCTCGCAGGGCCCGCCGTGGTCGAGGAGACGGTACACCGTGGCCTCGCCGGCCTCCGGCGTGCCCGGTGTCCGGGGCAGCCGGCACACCGCCTCGACGGCCAGTCCGTGCCGCTCGATCAGCCAGGGGTAGTAGGGGAGAATCAGATCGTGGGTGACGCCCGCCTCGGTCTGCAGCGCGGCCGGGAGGGCGCGGCTGGTGAGGCCCAGTCCGCCCTCGGTGAAGTAGGGCGCGTACTCCTGGGTGACGTAGAGAACCCTCATCGCGGCGCACCCTCCGGGTGGCGGGCGGGAAAGGCGGCCGTGACAGAACGCAGTGCGTCGGCCGCTCTGCCGAGGTCCGACTCCACCCGGCCCAGCCGCCGGGCGATCTCCGCCCGGAAGACGGCCACCCGGTCCGGTCCGCTGACTCCGCAGCGCATCACGAGACCGCGGACGTCCAGGAGGTTCTGCGCGGCCCCGGTGACGTCGGCTGACGCCTGCCGCAGTGCGGTATCGGTGTCCGGGAGGCGCAGCAGCGAGAGGTATGCGCCGAACCAGCGCAGGGTGTAGTGGTACGACCATATGCCCGTCATCACTTCGGTGATCCGGGCGGAGCCCGTGTCGTCCGCCCGCAGCCCCGCGGACCTCAGCGTCGAACGGGCCGAGACGAGCCGTTCGATGTCCTGTCCGAGGGCGCGGACGAGATCGGTCCCGCTCAGCCCGTCCGGTATGGCGCCGGCGAGGGCTTCGGCGTGCCCAGCCAGTTCGCGCATGAGGTCCTCGGGTGTGGGTTCCTGGCCGGAGCCCCAGGACATCGGCCGCATCCAGGTCTGCAGCTGCTGCTCGTCCCGTAGCGCGGCGTCCAGGGACGCCAGGGTGACCCGCTGGTCGAAGAAGGTCGTGTCCACCGCGTCGGTCATGCGGATCGTTCCGTCGGCGGGGTCGAACTGCCGCAGGACCAGGGCGTGCAGTCCGTGGATGCGATCGAGATTGACCCAGTAGTGCGGAAGGTGGAACGTGTCGACGACCGTGATGACCGACAGGCCACCGAGCAGGGCGTCGGTCAGGGCGTCCAGTTCGCCGGGCTCGCGCAGCCGGCGGTGGAGCAGGTGATGGCCGCGGGCACGCAGGGCCGTCATGAGCGGCTCGACCGTGTCACCGAAGACGGCGGTGCCATCCGCGCTTCGGTGGGCGGCGGTCGCCGTCGCGTTCCCCAGTACAGCGGCCGGGGGAACCGTGGGATCCCGGTCGAGGAGGAGCGTGGCCAGTGTGGCGTGGAAACAGCTGGGGTCGGTGAAAGCCCGGTCCCGGGTCATCACACCTCTCCTTGGTCTGGTTTCGGGTCGGCTGTGTCACGGCGCGAGGGCGGTCCGGGCCTCCAGGAGGGTGGGTGTGCACCGTGGTGCGTCGAAGGGTCGCCGGCGGGCGGTGCATGAACGGGCACCTGCCTGATACGAGGACGCCTGGAGGGTGTACAGCTCGTGGTACTGGCCGCCGCGGGCCATGAGCTCCTCGTGCGTTCCGTACTCGACCAGGCGGGAGCCGTCGAGTACGACGATCAGATCCGCCATCCGGATGCTGGAGAAGCGGTGTGAGACCAGCAGGGTGATCCGCCCGGAGCTGCGCTGCTGCTCGTCCCGGACCGCCTGCGCGTACCGTTCGAACAGCGCGTGCTCCATTTCCGCGTCGAGCGCCGATGTCGGCTCGCCGAGCACCAGGAGCAGCGGGGTGTCCCGGACGAAGCCGCGAGCCAGGGCGATCTTCTGCCACTGGCCGTGCGAGAGGTCCACGCCCCTCTCCCAGGCCGCGCCCAGCTGGGTGTCCACTCCGTGCGGCAGTTGGGACACCATGTCCTCGGCGCCTGCGCGAGCCAGCGCCGTCCGGGTGGCCGCGACGTCGTCCATACGCGGCAGGTCGCCGAGGCCGACCGACTGACGCACAGGGTAATCGAAGCGGAAGAGGTCCTGGAACGCGCCGCTGATGCGCATGCGCCAGTCGACCGGGGAGATCCTGGCGAGGTCCCTGCCGTCCACGCGAATGGTTCCGGCGGCCGGCGCGTAGAACCGGCACAGCAGTTTCACGAGGCTGGTCTTGCCCGCCCCGTTCTCGCCGACCAGGGCGATCACCTTGCCCGCGGGGAGATCGAGGCTGATGTCCTCCAGGGCGGGCTTCTCGCTCCCGGGATAGTGAAAGGAGACGTTCTCCAGCCGGATGCCCTGGTCGAGGCGCTCGGGCGCTGACAGGTCAGCATCGGCGAGATCCGCCGCGACGAAATCCTCCAGCCAGGCCAGCCGTCGTGACACGTCCAGCCAGATCGAGCGGTAGAACTGCGTCTGCGTGACCGTGCTGTTGACGTACTCCGCCAGTCTGCTCCCGGCGGTGAGGACCAGCAGGATGTCTCCGGGGCCCGCTCCGTCCTTGGTGGCGGTGTACATCACGGCCCCGACGAAGCCGGCCGCGAAGACGGCCTGAGCCAGTACCTCCCAGCCGGTCGTGGTCCACTTGGTGCGGGAAAGCGGAACGTGGCGCTGCTCCCAGGCGGTCCGCTGTGTGGTGCGCAGACACTGCTGCACACCGCCCACCCTGATCTCCTTCCCGGGGGCAGCGGAGACGCCGAGGGAGAACAGGTGCCGCGCACGCCGGTCGTGCTGGGCACTGGCCTCTTCGACGGCCTTGTCAACGCCCGAGCGCCAGTGGGAGATGAGCACCCCTGGCACGGCGACGGCACCCAGCAGCCCGAGGAGGGGGTCCACGGACATCAGGAGGCCCAGAGTGATCACCAGCCGGACCACCGCACCGATGGTCGAGAAGAGCTGCTGGTAGAGGTAGCTGAGGGCTCCCGCATGATCCTGCAGCACGGAGATCCGGTCGAGGTGTTCGGCGCGCTCGTGGTGTTCCAGCGTGGAGACCGACGACTGCAGCCGCGCGACGTGCGACTCGACGAAGACGGCGGCCCGGTCGGCGAAGCGCCGGTTGGCCCGTTCACTGACGACGCCCAGGAGCCAGCTACCGGTGGCGAGCATCCCGAGGAGGGCGGCGACCAGCGTGATCCGGCCGCCGTCTCCCTCGATCACAGCATGGACGAGCATGGCCAGACCGGCCGCGAACAACGCGTCGGGCACGGCAGCCGAGACGGTCGTCACGAAGGCCACGACGATCAGCAGCGGACTGGCCCGGTAGCCCAGCCGCAGGGAGCGGACGAGCGCGTTGAAGGCCGCGCGGCACCGGTCGAAGGCCTGGTCCGGAAATGGGACGGCGAGGGCGGAGCCCACCGTGAACGAGACCGGAGCGCCGGAGCCGGCGGCACGGGCGGTTGCCTCGGCAACCATGGTGCGACTGGCGTCCACCCCCACGACCCGCCCTCCCGTGGGCAGTTCCGCAGCCATGGCAAGGGTGTCGGAGCCCAGCCCGCACCCGAGGTCAAGTACAGCGCATGCGTGTGCAAGCAGCAACTGCTTTGTTAGTGGCTGTTGTCGTTCCGATTTTGAGGGCTGCTCGTCGAACGGGAGTCTCGATCGGGTGATCGCCCTTGGCCGCGGGCATGAAGGCAGGGCCAGGGCCTCTTGGTAGCTCGGGGTTGCGAAGCCAACCGAGATCCAGGAGACCCTGTTGCCGCAGTTGTACGCGCTCGCGCCGGTGGAGTTCAACTCGACTGCACCGACGTGTGATTGCGTCGCTCACCGGTTCGGGAATGCGGCCGATCACCCGGAGCGTGTTCGGCGGTATCCCTCGGACATGACGGACGCGGAGTGGGCCGTGGTCCGGCCGCTGCTGCCGGTGCCCGGCTGGCTGCGCGGCCGGGGCGGGCAGCCGGAGGCATACTGCCAACGGCGATATTGGACGCGGTCCGCTACCTGGTCGACAACGGCATCAAGTGGCGGGCCATGCCTGCCGACTTCCCGCCGTGGGACCGGGTCTACGCATTCTTCCGCCGCTGGCGCGACCACGCCCTGGTCAAGTAGTTCCACGACCGGCTGCGATCGAGGATCCGCGAGAGGGAGGGGCGGGACGCGGAGCCGACGGCCGGTGTGATCGACTCGCAGTCCGTCAAGGCGGACGCCGTCGTCAGCTCGGACAGCCGTGGCTTCGACGGCGGCAAGCTGATCAACGGGCGCAAGCGGCACGTCGTGGTCGACACACTCGGTCTGCTGCTGGGGGTGATGGACACCGCCGCGGACACCGGCGACCGCGCCGCCGCACAGGTCCTGCTCGAGCAGGTGGCCGACGCGCACCACCGGCTGACCCTGGTCTGGGCCGACGGCGGCTACACCGGCAGCCTCGTCGAGTACTGCCCGGCCACGCTCGCCCTGGTTCTGGCGATCGTCAAGCGCAGCGACGACGCCAGGGGGTTCGTGGTGCTGCCCAAACGGTGGATCGTCGAGCGCCTCTTCGCCCACCTCATGCGCACCCGCCGCCTGGCACGCGACTTCGAGCGCCGCACCACCAGTGCTGAGGCAATGGTCTACTGGTCGATGATCTTGCTCATGACCCGCCGCCTGGCCCGCTCACGCCCGCAGCCAGCGTGAACCGGCCCGGCGTCGACTCCACCGCCCAGCCACGGGCCACCAGCCGTTTCGCCTTCGACCGCAGCGCCTCCACCCGCGCCGGCACCACGTCCATGCCGAAGACGGCGGCCATCTCCTGACAGGTCAGCGGCCCCTGATGGAGCCGGGCCCGATCCGCGAGCGCGGTGAGGATGCGCTGGTAGTCCACCGGCAGTGCCGACCAGGCCATCCCCTCGCGCCACACCGGCACCTGCGACTTCGGCGTCGCCGCATCCCCGGACACCGACCGCGCGGCCGTACCCGGCGGATCCGCGACGGCCTCCGCCCCGGCGGTGCCGCTGCCCGCCGGGGCCAGCACCGTGCGGACCCGCCTGCGGGCGATCACCCACTCCTGCCACTCCAGCTCGGCCGCAGCGAGCTCGGCCTGGATACGGTCGGCCTCCTCCCGCAGCCCGTCCACGCGACGGCGAGCGGCGAGCTCGTGCTGTTCCAGCATTCCGACGACCGACGGCATCCGCAACCTCCCCAAGCAGTGACCACCCGACAGGCCACCACTCCCACGGAACCACCACCCCTATACCTGACCAGGCAAAACGCCGTCCTCAAGCTCGGAAAGACAACAACTTCTCAGCTTGACTCTGTCGGGGATCTTGGAGTTTCACGGTGCGGCAGCGTGATCAACGGGCATGCTCGGGTGGTTCCGATAACCGATGCAGCCGTCGAGGTGCCCGTTGTCCCTCCGTCCCCGTTCCGGTGAGCAA
>NZ_JBFAKH010000126.1:0-14322 GCF_040655635.1 Streptomyces sp. NPDC050388 | reverse complement strand
GGATGCTCGGCCAACGGGCACGTCCGGTTCGGCGGGCGGGGACGGGAAGACCGACACCCGGAACGGTGCACGGCGTCCCGTCCCCGACCCAACTCGTCAAGAAGGGCGCCACCTCCGCGGGCGTGCAACGCCAGTACTCCGGCACCGCCGGCCGCACCGAGAATCCCCTAGAGGGGGTGCCCCCAGCCAGATCGGGGTCTTCGCCGCCTACACCTCCACCCGAGGCCGCGCTCTGGTCGACCGTGAGCTCTACCTTCCCAGGTCCTGGACCGAGGACCGGGACCGCTGCCGCGCGGCGAAGATCCCCGACGAGCGGGACTTCCACACCAAGGGCGACCTCGCCAAGGCCTTGGTCCTGCGGGCGATCGCCTCGCCACTGCCGATCGCCTGGGTCACCGCGGACTCGGCCTACGGACAGGAAGGGCGCTTCCGGCGCCTGCTGGAACAGTCCGGCCTCGGCTACGTCCTGGCGGTGCCCAAGTCCCAGTTCAGCGTGGGCTACTGGCTGTTTGCCCAGGCCTCCGCCGACGCCTGGGAACGGATCTCGTGCGGGGACGGCGCCAAGGGACCGCGCGTCTACGACTGGGCGGCCATCCGACTGCCCGCCGTCGCGGAGTACGACTACCAGGACGAGAACCAGGGCCGCCGACGGTGGGCACTGGTCCGCCGCAGCATCGCCCGGCCCGACGAGATCGCCTACTACCTCGCATACGCCCAACTCGACACGACAGTAGATCAGTTGGTGCGGATCGCCGGGATGCGCTGGGCGATCGAGGAGTGTTTCCAGGCCGCAAAGGAGGTTCGTCAACCCTGTGGCGCCGGGTTTGGGGTGATTCGGCGGTGTGGGGTTCATGCGGCGAGGGCGGTGGTCCTGGGGACGCGGGGTTCGTAGAAGGCGCCGCATGACCCCAGCAAGCCAAACTACCCCAAACCGAACCTGGGCGCCTTGACGAAAGACATAGAGGCGCCCCCCGCAACACCGCTTTGACGACGGGCCTCATGTCACGCACCTCCTGGATCACGCATGGCCCGGCTCAGGACCGCGCTCACAACCGCCGGATCACCGGTGCAGCCCGTGACCGGGCCGTGCTCACCGCGCGGCAACCCCTGCCGCGACCGGGCGAACACGCGTGGGTACGGCAAGAGTCACCGGCTACCGCCGTCGGCGTACACGACCCGGTGGGGCGCGTGACCGATCCTCCCCGGCCTCCACCACCCGCCACATCCTCTGCACTGCTCCGGAACGGGTCGGACCGCGCACACCAGGTTTGTGTACGCCGCCGGGTGTCCGTCCGGGCTCTCGTCCTCCGGGGCCAGCTCGTCCGCGGCACGGATCCGCTCCAGGGTGGCCGCCTGGGCGTGGAGACCCACGGTGTCGGCCGGGGCGGGGGCAGTGCCGGGCGCCTCGGGCAGCTCCCAGGGACCGGGGCCGAACACCCCCTGGTCGACCAGCATCCGCACCAGCGCCGTGGCGGCACTCTGCGCGGCGGACGCGGTATAAGCGGTGGACGCACGCGCCGCGGCGGTCAGGACCGCCACGGCCGGAGCCTCGCCGTCGGTGCCGGCGGTCGGCGCACCGGACCCGCCGCCGCGGCCCGTCGGCTCGTCGTCCGCTCTCGGGGCTCTTCGTCGGCTGTCGCTCATTTCCCTCCCTCTCTCACCAGAGTTGGGCGCTGCATCCGCCGGACGTCGGCGGTGTGGAAAGCGTGACCGGTCTGCCCGCGGTGCCCGGCGTGTTCGGCGGGAGAGCCTCAGCGCGGCACGAAATCCCCGTACCGGCCGACCGCCCGCAGCACCTCGCCCTGCGCCAGGGCGGTGGCCATCAGCTCGACGTCCTCGGCCATGGAACGATCCACGCCCAGCATCGGCGTCAGGGACCGGACGGCGTCGTACGCCGCCTGCGCCGCCGGACCGAGGTCGTCGAACCGCCGGGACACATCCACGGCCTGGGCGGCGGCCAGGAACTCCACCGCGAGAATCCGGTTGTTGTTCTCCAGGACCCTGCGGGCCCCGCGGGCCGCGACCAGGCCCATGCTGACGACATCGTGGGCCGTGCCCGCGAAGGGCACGCCCTGCGTACTGGCCGGGCCTATCGTGCGGTTCTCCGCCACCAAGGCGGACGCCGGGAACTGCGCCCCGGCGAAGCCGTTGTGCAGCGCCGGGTCGGCGGCGGTGAGGAATGAGGGCAGTCCGTTACCGGGGCCGGCGTTCAGGAGCTGCTGGAGCTGCCGCTCGGCCAGGACCCCGAGCTGGACAAGCGCGATCGTCGCGAAGTCCATGGCGAAGGCGATCGGCTGGCCGTGGCCGTTCGCCCCGTGGAACACCTCTTGGTCCGCGAAGAACAGCGGATCGTCCTGAGCTGAATTGAGCTCGGTCTCCAGGGTGCTCACCGCCTGGTACAGGGTATGCCGCACAGCTCCGACCACCTGCGGGACGGCACGCAGCGAGTACGCCCACGGGGCGCGGGACCCAGTCGGCGCACCGCCCGTGGACGGCACCGCTGCGGCGCCGCCGCGCAGCAGCTCCCGCAGATTGGCGGCCGTGTCGATCTGTCCCAGATGAGGGCGGGCGAGGTCGTGCCCCGCGGCGAGGCAGTGCTCCGCCGAACCGCCGAGCGCCTCGGTCACCAGGGCCGCGGCCACCTCCGCCTGCCGTACCTGGTCGAGTGCCCGTGCCACGACCAGCGAGCCGAGGCCGGTCATCGCGGACGTACCGCCGATCAGCGCCCGACCCTCCTTGAAACTGAGCCGCAGCGGCTGGACGCCCCGCTCCCGCAAGGCCCGCGCCGTCTCCACCCGCTTGCCGTCCCGCAGCACATGCCCCTCACCGATCAGGGTGCTCGCGATATGGGCCAGCGGCGT
Organism: Streptomyces sp. NPDC050388; assembly: GCF_040655635.1. Classification (NCBI taxonomy): domain Bacteria; kingdom Bacillati; phylum Actinomycetota; class Actinomycetes; order Kitasatosporales; family Streptomycetaceae; genus Streptomyces; species Streptomyces sp. NPDC050388. The sequence continues at coordinate 11,461 of NZ_JBFAKH010000126.1, read as the reverse complement.
CGCGTCCCCGCCGGCACCCAGGGAGCCGATTTCGGGAACGGCCGGTGTGAGTCCGTCATTGAGATATTCGACAAGGCGCTCGAGTATCGCGGGACGCACCGCGGAATATCCCTTGGCCAGTGAATTCAGCTGGGCCACGACGATGGCCCTGGCCTCGTCCTCGGCGAACAGGGGTCCAATGCCCGTGCTGTGGCTGCGAATCAAGTTGGCCTGGAGTTCGCTCACCTCGTCGGCGCCGACCCGCACTACTCCGCTGCGGCCGAAGGACGTCGCCCCGTCGACCGGCACGTTCCGGCGGACGAAGTCCTCCAGGGCCTCCCTGCTGGCGCGCGCCCTGGCCACCGCGCTCCGGCTGAGACCCACCAGGGTGCCCTCTTCGGCGACCTGGCGCACTCCGTCGATGGTCAGGGTCTCGCCGTCGATGAGGACGGAGGCAACGTCGTGAAGCACGGACAACGTCTCACTCCCTGTGTCGTGCCGACGCCCCCGGTGGACCCGGGAGCGGCTGTCATGCTGTCGGTCTGCCGGACCTGACCGGGCGAAGCCGGGCGGCGTCGAACCGGACCGCGGGCTCCCCGCCGAGACAGTCCATTCTCGGCCTCGCACCGGTCCGGCCGCGTCTCCTTCCGTGCGCAGTCGGAACAGGGTACGTGCCCGGTGTGCAAGCTCGGCGCAGGGACTCCTGCCGGAGTGCGGTCCTGCCGTCGATTTGCCGGTCACCGGCCGATTTCCCTCGTTGCGCGGGAGAGGGGGAACCGAAGGACGCTCGGGTGTGTATATGCACTCGCACGCGACGTAATCCCCGACAGCGGCGCTGCCGCTGGACGTTTCCAGATCTCCTCACCACGTCGACACCCTGCCTGACAAGGGCGGTTGGCAAGTGTTTGGCAGACCCGTAGCTGCGAACGGCACCGCAACGGGCTGAGTCCCGCTGCAGCGTTGGGTGACCGCCATGCTCTCCCGCCCCGGGACCGGAGTGGGGCGGCCCTCAGTGGTGCGGCCGGAGTTTCCAGTCGTCGGCAAGACATTGCCAGACGGTCGGTGGAGAGGGCAGCGACAGCGGGCCGCCCCTCACGGACCGGCCCGTCGCCCTCTTCGGCCGCAGCACGGGCGCCCGGGCCGCCTAGGAGCCGGCCCGCGTCATGGGGCGGGAAGGCTTCCCGGTCGGCCACCTGCCCGCCTCCCGCGCCCGCGCGTCCCGGACCCCGACGGGAGCCGCGGCGGACGAGTCCCGCCGGGCCGAGGCCGACTGGGAGCGGCGCACCCGCAGCGCGTTCCACCGCCGCACCTCGCACTCCGCAACGATCTTCCCGGGACCAGCGGATCCCTTGCCGAGCTGCCCGGCACCGCTGCGCTCCTCGGCCCGCTCGCCGAGCACGCCCCCGGCCCGCCCGCAGCCCTGCGCGACCTACCGGCCGAGGGCTTCGCCGCCAGCGACGGCACCCTGGTCGGCGGCGACCGTGTGGCGGCCGATGAACCGCACCACTCGACGAAGCACCGCAGGCACGGGATGAACGTACAGGTCCTGCCCGCCCCGGACGGGACGCCGCCGTGGTTCTCATGAGCCTTGCCGGACGGACTCGCGATCCAACCGCTGCCCGTGCGCACGACGTGGTCCGGGCGCTCCAAGGCGGCCCCCGGCGCGGCAACGCGCCAGGGCAGTGGACAGCCGACCCCGCACCCCGATTTCATCGAGCCGGCCAGCCACGCGCCGCGCGCGCTGTTCACGGCACTCCAGGAGATGAGCGGTGCGGGGCCCGCAGGGTGGGATGGGGTCGGTCTGGAACCGCCTACTCACGAACCAGGAGGCGATAGCCGGTGAAGGCACTGGTGCTGGCGGGCGGATCCGGCGTCCGCCTCCGTCCGTTCACTCATTCCACGCCGAAACAGCTCATTCCGCTCGCGAACAAACCGGTCCTGGAGCATGTGATCACACACGTCCGTGAACTGGGCGTGACGGAGATCTGCCTCCTCACCGGCGACTGGGCGGACGCGATCTCCGCGGCCATGGGCGACGGCTCCCGCTTCGGTGTGAATCTCACCTATCTGCGGCAGGACCGGCCGCTGGGCCTGGCGCACGCGGTGCAGACGGCCCGCCCGTTCCTGGGCGACGACGACTTCCTGATGTATCTGGGGGACAACATCCTGGCCGACGCGGACGGCACGGTCGCCGGAATCGTCGGGGAGTTCCGGGAACGCCGCCCGGCCGCCGGCCTCGTGGTGCAGAAGGTGGCGGACCCGCGCGCCTACGGTGTGGCCGAGGTGGACACGAGCGGCTCGGTGTTGCAACTGGTGGAGAAGCCTACGCAGCCACGCACCGACCTCGCCGTCGTGGGTCTGTATTACTTCACCGCGGCCATCCACGGAGCAACCGACGCCATCACGCCCAGCGCCCGCGGCGAGCTGGAGATCACCGACGCCGTCCAGTGGCTGATCAGCCGGGGGGACGAGGTCGTGGCCCGTCAGTACAGCGGCTTCTGGCAGGACGTCGGCCGGGCCGACGACGTCCTGCAGTGCAATCGCTGGCTGCTCGGCGAGCTGCGCACCGACGTCAGGGGCGAGATCGACCCGGCCAGCGAACTGCGCGGACAGGTCGTCATCGAGCCGGGCGCCCGGGTGGTCCGTTCCTGCATCGAAGGGCCGGTGATCATCGGGACGGGCACGCTGGTCGAGGACAGCCGGGTCGGGCCGGGGACCTCCATCGGACGCGACTGCGTGGTGCGAAGCACCCACCTGTCCGATTCGGTCGTGCTCCAAGGCGCCCACATCTGCACGCCCCGAGGTCTGCGCAATTCCCTCGTCGGCCGGTTCGCCACGATCGGCCTGGGTGAAGAGGGCGATCCCAGCTACCGCCTCGTGATCGGTGATCACGCACGTATCCAGATGACCGTTCTCTGAGGATGACCGTTGTCTGAGGCCCGGCCCGGTGCGCCCTTCGCACGCCGGGGCTCCGAGACGATGCTCCGGCCAGGAGACGCCCATGGCTGACGACCGGAGACCGCCCGAGGGCGCCGCCCTGCCGGAGCACCCCGCCTCGTCAGCGGCAACGCGTCATCCGCATCGGCCGTGAGGCCTTACGGTGCCTGCTCCGGTGCCGCGGCATCACGTTCCAGCGCACCCAGGCCTGGAAGGAGTCCCCCGACCCCGACCGCGACGCCAAGCTCGACCGGATCGAGCAGGTGCTGGACCGCTTCCCGGACCGGGTCTTCGCCTCCGACGAGTTCGGCCCCTTGGGGATCCGGCCCACCGCGGGCTCCTGCTGGGCGAAGCAGGGCAAGCTCGACCGGCTGCCGGCGACCTACCGCCGCACCCACGGCGTCACCTACTTCCACGGCTGCTACTCGGTCGGCGACGACCATCTGTGGGGCGTCAACCGCCGCCGCAAGGGCACCGCCAACATCCTGGCCGCGCTGAAATCGATCCGCGCCGCCCGCCCCGACGGCGCCCCGATCTACATCATCCCGGACGACCTCTCCGCCCACACCGGTGCGGACATCCGCCGCTGGGCGAAGAAGCACAAGGTCGAGCTGTGCTTCACCCCGACCCACGCCTCCTGGGCAACCCGCTCGAGGCCCACTTCGGCCCGCGGCGGCAGTTCACCCTGGCCAACTCCCACCACCCCAACCACACCGTCCAGACCCGGGCCCTGCACGCCTATCTGCGCTGGCGCAACGCCACCGCCCGCCACCCCGGCCTGCTCGCCGCCCAGCGCCGCGAACGCGCCCGCATCCGCAGCGAGAAGGGCATCCGCTGAGGCGGACGTGCCAGATGCCCGGCGGCGTGAAGGATCGACAACCAGCCCAGCCCAGTCCCACCACACGGACCGCGAGGAGTTCCGCATGGACCATCAGGACGTCGACGCCGCCGTGGCAGAGATGCTGCGGGTGCTCGGCCCCCAGACCGCCGAGGACTGGACGGTGCCGGCGGGGCCGCTCGAATGGACCTGCTGGCAAACAGCAGCGCACATCGGCCATGACCTGCTGGCCTACGCGGGGCAGCTGGCGGCACAGCCCGCCGACGCCTACCTTCCCATCGACCTGAACGTTCGCCCCACTGCCTCGCCGGCCGAAGTACTCCAGGCCGTCACCGCCTGCGGCGGACTGCTCAGCAGCGCCCTGGCCACAGCCACCCCGACCCTGAGGGCCTGGCACTGGGGCCCGTGCGACCCCGAGGGGTTCGCGGCGATGGGCGTCGCCGAAACCCTGCTGCACACCTACGACATCACGCAGGGATTGTCCGTGGACTGGCTGCCACCAGCACCGCTGAGTGCAGCAGTGCTCAACCGGCTCTTCCCTGCCGCCCCGCCCGGAGACCCCACTCAGGTACTCCTCTGGTGCACCGGCCGTGGAGAACTCGTCGGGCTCCCTCGCCAAACCTCATGGAGGTGGGAAGCAGCACGCTCGGACTGATCGAGCTGACCCCGGCGAACGTTCCCGGTCACAGCACCTAGCCGGTGCGGAAGGTCACCGAGGCGCCGACCGAAGCAGCGGAGGCTGAGGGTCGATCTCAGGGCGCCGACCCAGCCCGAGGTGCTGGCGGCGGCTCTGGTCGCGATCGTCGGCAACCCGCGCGGACAGCTGCGGCGGTCGGCGGTGATGACCTTGAGTGGGTTCCGCGTCCGTCGCAGCTCGGGTGGTGCTTGCCGCCTGTCTTCCGGTCGCTCCGTAGCTGCGTCCGCAGGCCCTTGGACGTTCCTCCCTGGTCGACGCCGCCACCGCCGTACGCGGCGCGCCGCCGCTTCGCGGGTCGGTCGTCCGTTTCACAGCGGACGACGAAAGGAAATGGAAGGGAGGTCACCCATTGCCTTCCATTTCCAACGGACAGCGCGCCGACGGCTCTGCGGAAAGGAGAGAGGCGCGAAGTGCGGGTGACCTTGTCTGCACACAGGGCGCGCGGGGGCGTCGAACCACCGGTGGGACGCGCGCTACGGGACCTTCATGCGCTGCTGCCGCGTGCGCGGCCGGATGCCGCATGGTGGTCCGGTGTTCCTGCGGTCCGTCCCGCCCGTCCCGAACGGCTTCGCGGCGTTGTCGCGCTGGCTACCCGACCTTGACCGGTGCGCCTGCGCTGCCGCGCCCCACTCCCCGGAGACGAACGGGGTGACGGCGGCCCAGTCGGCGTCCACCGGACCATCCGCCCCGCCGAACCCGTGCCCACGATCACATGGCCGTACACGCGCTACTCGCTGTACGGCGAATGCGGCCGGTGCAAGAAGGGAACGCGCCCAACGGCCGTCAGCCCTTGACCGGGCTGGTCTGACGGCAGATGACCTGCCAGTCACCGTCCTGCTTGACGAGCACCCACATCGCCCGGTACTCGTCCTCGGGCGCCCAGGCCTCGGCCGCCTCGGCGACCTGCCCGCCCCGCGTGACGGCGAGTGCGACCTCTGCGGTGAGCAGCCTGACCTCCAGCGGCTCCTCGGGAATCCGCATGCCGCGGTACTGCTCCCGGAAGGCCTTCCTCAGGAAATCCCTGATCTGCTCACGGCTTGTGAGCTGCTCGTCTCCCAGGAGCAGGCTGCCGTTCTCCGTGAACATACCGGCGACCGCGTCGGCGTCCTGGGACTCCCATGCGGCCCGGACGCGCAGGGGCGCGGTGTATGCGGCGCCTTCCTCCCCGTTGGAGTACGGACCGTAGTAGCTGGCCCATTGCTTGGCCTGGTCGACCAGGCTTGCCGCCTTTGTGGACATGTGTGCTCTCCTTGTGTGGGTGTGGGTGGGCGGGTTCCGGTCGTCACCAGCGCAGCGTCGCGCCGGCGCCACGCGGGCTGTTCTGGTAGCCCGCCAGCTTCCACTCGCCGTCCTGCTTGACGAGCACCCAGGTCGACCGCACCGCCAGTTCCGGGGCGATCTCCGTTTCCCCGGGCGCCAGGATCCCGCCGTGCGTCCGCAGCAGAGCGACCTCGTCGCTCACGAACCGCACGTCGACCGGCGCGCCCGTCACACCCGTCCCCTTGAATGGCCCCGCATAAGCAGCCGCCATGAACGAGCGGATCTCCTCACGGCCCTGCTTGAACACGTCACCGGGAAGGATCATGACGCCATCCTCGGTGAACTGGTCCGCCACCCCGTCCGCGTCGTTCTTCGACCACGCGGCAACCAGGCGCAGCGGAACCCCCAGGGCCTCCTTCTCGCGCTCACTGGTGAACGAGCCGTAATAGGCATCCAGATCGGGAACCACGACAGACATCACAACCTCCACATCGACGGGATCCTGACCCAGATCAACCCTTGACCGGGCTGCTCTGGTGGGACAGAAGCCTGGGCGTGCCGTCACCATCCTTGACGATCACCCACATCGCCCGGATCTCGCGCTCGGGGGCAACGGCAGTTCCGCCGTCCGGGATGATCCCTCCCTCGGTGATCACCATGGCGGTGTCGTCGCTGAGGAAGGTCACCAGAAGCGGGCCGCCGTTCACCCGGGCCCCCTTGTACGGGCCGGCGAAACCCGCGGCCATGAAGGCACGGATCTGCTCACGGCTTGTGAGCTGCTCGTCTCCCAGGAGCAGGCTGCCGTTCTCCGTGAACAGGTCGGCGAACGCGTCCGCGTCGTTGGCCGCCCAGGCGGCCTGTATCCGCATGGCCACGGAGAGGACGGCCTTCTCGTCCTCGCGGGTGAACTCCCGGTAATACGAGTGGTCTTCCTCAACACCGTCGGCGGCAAGCAGCTCTGAGGCATTGCCCCATGTGGGCACCGCAGTGGACATGTGTGCTCTCCTTGTGTGGGTGTGGGTGGGCGGGTTCCGGTCGTCACCAGCGCAGCGTCGCGCCGGCGCCACGCGGGCTGTTCTGGTAGCCCGCCAGCTTCCACTCGCCGTCCTGCTTGACGAGCACCCAGGTCGACCGCACCGCCAGTTCCGGGGCGATCTCCGTTTCCCCGGGCGCCAGGATCCCGCCGTGCGTCCGCAGCAGAGCGACCTCGTCGCTCACGAACCGCACGTCGACCGGCGCGCCCGTCACACCCGTCCCCTTGAATGGCCCCGCATAAGCAGCCGCCATGAACGAGCGGATCTCCTCACGGCCCTGCTTGAACACGTCACCGGGAAGGATCATGACGCCATCCTCGGTGAACTGGTCCGCCACCCCGTCCGCGTCGTTCTTCGACCACGCGGCAACCAGGCGCAGCGGAACCCCCAGGGCCTCCTTCTCGCGCTCACTGGTGAACGAGCCGTAATAGGCATCCAGATCGGGAACCACGACAGACATCACAACCTCCACATCGACGGGATCCAAGCGGGCCTATCAAACGCTTCCACAAGAGAGTCGCTCCTCCCTGGCGGCAGCGACATCTCTCAAGTTGCGAACTCCGCTGCCGGATCCGACGGGATGGTCGGAAGGCTGCCGGCGTAGAGGGCAGCGGTCAGGGCGGTCCAGGAGATGAGCTCGATCGGCTCCCAGTCGCGCTGCTCACGGAAGGCCGCGGTATCGGTCGTGGCGGGAGCCGCCGTGCCGCGTCGCGCGACTTTCCGTGCGGCGCACGGTCGACCTTGTCCTGGTCTCGCCCCACGCGGCGCCTCGTGACTGACATTTGACGGGGCGTCAATGAACTGGCTTCCCTCTTGACCGGCCCCACCCATCGGGATAACGTGTAAGCACTTGCTTACGGTAAGGAGGTGCTTACATGGTTGCTCGGGACCGGCTCAGCATGGCGTTCGCCGCATTGGCGGATCCAACGCGCCGCGATATTCTCATGCGACTTCGAGGCAGCTCCCTCACCGTGAGTGATCTGGCGGAGCGCTATCCGATCAGCAGAGCCGCCGTCTCTCAGCATCTGACGGTGCTCGAGAAGGCGGGGCTCGTGATACGAGACCGGAGAGGGCAGTGGACCGACTGCTCGCTCGCGACCGCCTACTTGGATGAGGCGGCCGCGTGGATCGAGCAACAGCGCGCTGACTGGGGTGAACGGTTCGACCTGCTCGACGAGCATCTCAGGAACCGCCGCGAACAAGACCGCGAGACCGATGGCTATGGCGAAGGAAAGCAGCGATGATCGACACGTCCAAGGGCTTCACGCTCGTCCGCACGTTCGAAGCGACCCCCGAGGAGGTCTGGACGGCGTGGACAAACCCTGACTCCGTAGCGCAGTGGTGGCATCCGCGGGGAACGCTCACACCCCGAGAAGCAGTGCAAGTCGACGCGCGGGTGGGTGGCCGCTACACGTACACGATGGTGAATGAAGCCGTCGGCAACAAGGTGGTCACGGGCGGTGTATACCGTGAAGTCGTGCCGTTCGAACGTCTCGCGTTCACCTGGGGCTACCCGGACGGCGACCCTGATGACACTCCGATCATTACGATCACCCTCGAGCCGGTCGACGAAGGCACGCGCATGACATTCGATCTGCGTGGCGTCGAGGGGACCAAGGGCGACGGGAGCTACTACGACGGATGGCAGGAGGTGCTCGATTCTCTCGGGGATTTCCTGGAATAGTCCCAGATCGCCCGTGAGGGATCCCCTTACGAGACGTACTCGGCGTCTCGTCATGAACGTCAGCGGGCCCAATGCCCAGGAGATGCGGGAACAGATCCAGCGAGTGCTGACCGAGCCATCGTTCCAGGAGGGAACGGATCGGTTGCGGAGCGATCTGTTCCACGCCGAGCCCCGGCGAGTTCGTCCTCATCCTGGAGTGGATGACTGACGAGCACCGACGCCGGCAGGCACGCTGACGAAGTTGCGACAGGGAGCCGACAGGCCGGTCGGGCGCGACATCGCCACCCGCTCCGCGATCATCTGGATGGAGAAACAAGTTATGACCACGGAGTTCGCGAGCGGCCCCCACCCTGCCCCTGCACGGGCGGGGGCCCGCGCCTGGATCGGCCTCGCGGTACTGAGCCTGCCGACGATGTTGGTTTTCCTCGACCTCACGGTGATGTTCCTCGCGCTGCCGCACATCACCGTGGACCTCGATGCCAGTGCCTTGCAGGGTCTGTGGACCATCGACATCTACAGTTTCCTGATCGCCGGGTCGCTGGTCACGATGGGGAGGCTCGGTGATCGGGTCGGCCGACGCAGGCTGCTGCTGATCGGTGCGGGCGCGTTCGGCCTGCTGTCGTTCGCGGCGGCGTTCTCGACGAGCCCGGAGATGCTCATCGCGCTGCGGGCGGGGCTGGCGGTGGCCGGAGCCACGTTCATGCCCTGCACCCTGGCGCTGATCAGGACGATGTTCCCCGACCCCAAGCAGATGGCCAAGGCCATGGCGGTCTGGACGACAGCGGGCATGGCCGGGCTCTGCCTGGGGCCGTCGGTCGGCGGGCTCCTGCTGAACTCGTTCTGGTGGGGCTCGGTCTTCCTGATCGCGGTCCCGCTCATGGGGCTGCTGTTGGTAATCGGCCCGAGGCTGGTGCCTGAGTCCCGCGACGAGAATGCCGCCCGCCTGGACTTCACCAGCGTGGGGCTGTCGCTGGTCGCCATCCTCGCGATCATCTACGGGCTCAAGGAGCTGGCCAGGAACGGGTGGGCGCCGGTCCCGGCGGTAGCGTGCGTCGTCGGTGTCCTGATCGGCGTGATGTTCGTCCGCCGTCAGCGCCGCCTGGCCGATCCGCTGCTCGACATGAGCCTGTTTCGGATTCCCGCGGTCGCCGGCGCCCTGACACTGTTCATGGTCACCGGTGTCGTCCAGGCCGGTACCGGGCTGCTCATCGCCCAGTACCTGCAACTGGTCGAGGGACTCAGTCCGTTCGTCGCGGCGCTGTGGCTCATCGTCCCGTCGCTGGTGGCCATCGCCGGGGTCCAGCTCTCGATCCCGCTGGCCACGCGGCTGCGCCCGAGCTGGGTGCTCACCGGCGGGCTGCTGACCAGCGCCGTGGGCATGGTCGTCATCTCGCGGGTCCCGTCGGTGGGCGGTCTGGCCGTCCTCATCGTGGGGGTGTGCATCTCCTACGCCGGGGTCAGCGCGGTCCCCGCGATCAGCAACCAGCTCACTATGCAAGCGACGCCGCCGGAACGCAGCGGCTCGGCCGGGTCCCTCTCGACCACCAGCGGCGAGCTCGGCAACGCTCTGGGCATCGCCGCCATCGGCAGCCTGGCCACCGTGCTCTACACCAGCTGGGTCGCCGTTCCTCCCGGCATCCCCGCCGATGCCTCGGCGGCCGCCAAGGAGGATCTCGCCGGCGCGGTCGCCACCTCCCAGACGCTCTCGCCCCCGCTGGGCGATCAGCTGGTGACGGCGGCACGCGAGACGTTCACCAGCGCGTTCAGCGTCGTCGCGATCGGATGCGCGGTCACGATGCTCGTGCTCGCCGCCGTCGTGTACGCCACGATGCGCCACGTCGGGCCCATCGGCTCCGAGGAACCGGAGCCGGAGGGCGGTCCCGCCGCGCCTCGTGACACGGAGGTCGCGGCGGATCGAGGGTGACGGGCCGCGCCGTGCGGGTCCGGTGAGGATTCGACGACGAGACAAGCAGCATGAGCCTGCCGAAGACCGTTCTGCAGGACGAGTGGGACGCTGCTCTCAAGGACTTCGTGGCCAAGGACAAGGGGGCCACCCGGCGCGGGACGCGCTGAACGCCCGCGACACCACGCTCGCTATGGTGTCGCGGGCGCCGCTGTCAAAGCTGCGCCCCTACCAGGACCATCTGGAGTGGAACCGCAACTGGTAGGCGTCGGAGGGCAGCGAGTTCGCTTACGACTTCCACGCGGCCCTGGACGACCGGGTGGTTCCCGTCCAGTACAGCTACGAGGGGCTGTCGGCGTCGTTGAACCGTGGCTCAGACAAGATGTCCGTGAAGCCGATCACGGCCGGTGTGGCCGTGACTCTGTGTTGTCGACGGTCCGCGGCGACCAGGAGAACGCGTTTGCGGAGCAGGGGCCGGTGAAGCCGCGCTCGCGGATCTCGACGTGGAGCTTCTCCTGGTTCCGCTTCACGATCGCCAGGTAGTGGACTCCACGTTCGTGCAGGTGGATGCCAACGTGCGGACCTGGTGCGTTTCCACCTCGGTTCGCCGATGGCAAAGCTCGCACACGCTAATACTGCAACGGTGTTTGTGCTGATTGCTGACCAGTTCAGGGACTGAAGTTCCACCCTGCGCCTGGACAGCGCGTGTTTACGCTGCGGGGGTGAGGTCTTGCGTCGCCAGGGCTCTGGTTTCGAGTGGGGTGACGTAGCCGTATTCGGGGTGCTTGCGCAAGCGGGTGCGGTTGTACTCGACCTCGATGAAGTGGAAGACATCGGCCCGGGCGGCTTCGTGGGACTCCCAGACCGTGGTGCCGATCTCCACTTTCAGCAGACCGAAAAAGCTTTCGGCAGCGGCGTTATCGTAACATGACCCAGTTCGTCCCATGCTCTGCCGCAGGCTCAACTCCTGTATCAGGGAGCGGTATTCACCAGATGTGTACTCGGCGGATTCAACCGGTCGTCGCAACACCGGCGTGCACCGATCGTAGATGATCGTCGAGGGCTTCCGCGGGTGTCTTCCAGCCGAGGGTCTTACGTGGACGGGAGTTGAGGACTGCGGCGATGGCGG
>NZ_JBFAKH010000125.1:0-15007 GCF_040655635.1 Streptomyces sp. NPDC050388 | reverse complement strand
ACGGGAGGTCTACCAGCTCATCGCCACTCCGAGCCCCGCAGCCAGCCGCGCACGTGCCGCAATCGCTACTTGACATCCATAGGGGCATCAACGCCTCTAAATCAATTCGGGGTCAGGGCCGCAGCCTGGCGGGTGAGGACGAGGCGGGCGTTGTCAAGGATGGCGTCCATGCGGGCCACCTGGCCCTTGGTGAACATGAACATGGCCGCGTCGTCCGTGTAGTCCATGTAGTTCATGAACATGTCACCGTTCGGCGCGTTGCTGCACGAGGTCTTCGGGAAGCCGGGGACGCCCATGTTGGGCCCGGCCTGGTTGGGGGTGTCGGCGACGAAGTCGCTGCCGGTGCAGCCGTCGCCGTCGTCGCCCCAGATGTGGCGGAGGTTGAGCCAGTGTCCGATCTCGTGGGTGGCCGTGCGGCCTCCGTTGAATGGTGCGGTCGCGGTGCCGGTGGTGCCGAAGCCCGTGTGGGTGATGACGACGCCGTCCGTCGCTGCGGCGCCGCCGGGAAACTGGGCGTAGCCAAGGAGGCCGCTGCGCAGCTGGCAGACCCAGATGTTGAGGTAGGTGTTCGCCGGCCAGGCGTCCTGGCCACCACCCAGCGAGAACTTGACCGTGTCGTCCGTGTCGAAGTCCCGAAGCAGGGTCGGGGTGCGGGTGATGCCGTTCGTAGGCTGGCCGAGCGGGTCCGTGGTCGCGAGATGGAACTCGATGCGGGCGTCGGCCGCTATCGACTTCCACACGGGGGGCACGTCGGTGACGTCGGGATTCTTCTTGCGGAAGTCCTGGTTGAGGACGTCGATCTGGCTGGTGATCTGGGCGTCGCTGATGTCCTGCTGGGGGGTGTTGTGCACGACGTGTACCACGACCGGGATGCTGGTCACACCCTCCCTGGCGGTCATGGACTTCCCTGCCTCGTATTCGGCCGCGGTGTCCTCGACCAGCGCGCGGTTGCCCGCGTACTCCGGGTTCTGGTCCAGGAGCCTGCGATGGACCTCCATGGCGCCGCACCAGCGGCTGTAGTCGGGAAAGGTGACGCGTGAGGGCGACGGGGTGCTGGACATGGTGAACCTCCTCGGATCGGTCCGTCGGAGAGGGAAGGGGCGGGCCCTGACGGTGGACGTCATGCACTCTGCTAAAAGCCCATACGATGAAAAGCGTAGGCATAGAGCAATAGACTAGGCAATTCGGGTAATTGGCGGCAGCGGTGAGTGCGAACAGAGGTGGTTGATCATGGGTGAGCTTCCAGCCGGACTGCTCCAGCGCTGGATGCACTCGTTCGAGGAGGACAGCGAGGAGGCGACGGTGTACCGGCCCGCCGACCACCCCTTCCCGCCCGCCCGCGGGCGCGGCGGGATGGAGTTCGCTGCCGACGGCGCGTTCGTCGACCGTCCCGTCGGGCGTGGTGATGCCCAGGACGCGGTCGCCGGCCGCTGGGAGGCCGACGAGGGCGGCCGTCGTCTGACCGTGACGTTCCCCGGCACTGGACGTGCGGCGCGCGCGATGGAGATCGTGTACTGCGACGGGCAGGTCCTGAAGATCCGCCCAGATCCCGGCACGGCGTAGGTTACGTGGATTCAGAGGGCCAGGTCGCGGGTGAGGGTGGTCAGCACCGCACGGAGCGTTGTCACGTTGGCTGACCGGCGTGAGATGATCTTGTGGTTGATCGTGCCGGGGAGGATTCGCTCGTGTCCTCCGCGCCGCCGTCGTACCAGGGGCACCGGTACCCGGTGGAGGTGATCGCGCACGCGGTATGGCTGTACTTCCGCTTCCCGCTCTCCTTCCGGGAGGTCGAGGAGCTGATGCTCGAGCGCGGTGTGCTCGTCTCGTACGAGACGATCCGGCGTTGGTGCGCGAAGTTTGGGCAGGTCTACGTCAACGCACTGCGCCGCCGCCGGCCCCGGCCCGGTGATACGTGGCACCTGGACGAGGTCTTCGCGAAGGTCAACGGCGAGCGGAAGTACCTGTGGCGGGCCGTCGACCAGGACGGCAATGTCCTGGACATCCTCGTGCAGAGTCGCCGGGGCACCGCCGCCGCCCGGCGGTTCTTCCGCCGCCTGATGACGAAGACGCGTGCGGTGCCGCGGGTGGTGGTCACCGACAAGCTCCGCTCCTGTGGCGCGGCCCACCGCGAGGTCATGCCCTCCGCCGGGCACCGGCAGTCGAAGTACCTCAACAATCGGGCGGAGAACAGCCACCAGCCCACCCGGCAGCGTGAACGCGCGATGAAGGGCTTTCGAAGCACCGGCGGAGCCAGCGGTTCCTGTCCGCGTTCAGCGGCATCTCACCGCACTTCCGGCCACGCCGCCACCTGATGACAGCCTCCGGCTACCGCGCCGAGATGACCGTCCGCTTCGCCGTCTGGGACCAGGTCACCGGAGTTGTCGGCCTGCCCAGCACCCTCTGAACACGCGGCCGGAACCCGGCCCCGCCACGCCCCGACGCACCGCCAGGCACCCCCTCACTCAACAACGTGACAGCGCCCACAGCTGCTGTGCCGAAGCAGACTAGGTGTCACCACCAGCAGTGACTGACCTGCGGCTCGGAGCGGCGAAGCACGGCGGTTGTCACCGAGGCAGCGCGCTGCTTGTCACCAGCAGCCTGGAAAGCACGATTGTTGTCACCGGCTCCAGGCCCTGCCGACCGCCTGCGCTTGTGGGCCAGGCACCGTTTCCCGGACCGGTGGTCGCCGGAGGCAGCTTGTTCGGTCTGCCGGTCCGCCGCCTCGCCCTGTACGTCGGCCACCGCCGACGACCCTCCACCGCTGATCAGTACGGATGCTGGATCAACACCACCGATAGCACCGACTTCGCGCAGGACGCCACTCCGGCTGCAGCGCGTGCACTCTGCATCCCCGACGGGGGAACCAAGGACGCCCCCCAGCCCGGCCGCTCGGGCTCACCCATTCGGCCTACGCCCGAAGGCACAATCATCGAACCAGACCTACCGTAGTTTTTAGTACGCGTTCTCGCCGCCAGAGGAAACACTGGCCGAGCCAGTGAATGGAGAGACGTCATTATGGCAACAATTCAAATGTCCGGCCCATATTTTTATGACATGGGACCTCAAGGCCTTCCTCCTGGAAAAGTCAAAAATTTCTGGGTGGGTTCATTCAATACCGTTAACGGTAATGTCGTCGTCACAGGCACGCCGGATACGACTCAGCCAGGCAGCGGGACAGTCCAGGCCAGGACTGCCCTGTGGGTGAGTGATATGTCTGTCGAAAATGTCCCCAGAGTTCAGGGGGACCTCGTGTTCCATGAATACTACATTTGGGCGACATACTACAACAGTAGCGCAAATTCCATCCGGTACTTCACCGCATGGATTACCTTTATCATTCCGTGAAGGAGTCCTCGATGCTCTTGACGGTGATCCATGATCAGAGCGGGAACATTCTGAGTGCGGTGGCCCATCCGCCAGGTACACCGCCATCGGGCCCGCAACTCAAACCTGGACAGTATGTTGCGGACATCGACGTGCCAGAGATTGCGGCGGACCTCGAACCTCCCGCAGTATTCGAGCGCATGGCGCAAGTGGTTGAGGAGCACCGTGTTGAGATGAAGGAAGGAAAAGCCCGCCTGGCAAGAAAGTCGGACACCACTGGCGCGTAGCCTCAGACCTCCAGACGGCCGCCCGCAACCAGATTCGCACCGCTGCCACGCAGGTGGAGCAGACGTTACCCACGAGGCGTTACCACCCCGGCGCCCACCGAGCACGAACTACCGGGCCAGGCGCAGCAAACCGCCTTTCTCGCCTGAAGTTGCCGCTTCCCGTGCGAACCGGACAAGATCAGGTCAGACTGAGGCAGCGTCCCGTGAAGCGGATAGGAGTGCGCATGTCACGTGTGGCGATCTTGGTGACAACAAGCCTGCCTGTATGACACCTATCGTGCTTCGGCTCAGCTGCGCAGCCACCCACGGTCTGATGACGCAGCCCGGCTACAGGTCGAACTCGACGTGCTCCACGTCGGTGAACTCCACCTCCAGGCCGGTCGCGCGGCGGCCGCCGTCGCGGAAGTACACCTCACCCAGGCCTTCCGCGGCGATGTCGCGCAGCTGCTGTTCGCCGGCGCCGGTCTCCTGGGCGTCAAAGAGGCGGGCCGCGTGGTGGGGTGGCAGGGCGAGAGTGAGGTGGCGGAGGCGGGCGTCGTCGGTGGTGCCGGGCGCGGCGGTGAAGCCGAACCGGGCGCGGGTGTCGAGGACCAGGCCGGTGCTGGTGGCGGCCTGGCGGCGTGCTTGGGCGCGGATGCGGGGCTGCCAGCGGGCGCGGACCGCATTCTCCAGGCGTCGCGCGAGGTCGGCGCGGGGGCGGCGGATCTGGTCCTTCACGTACCGCTCCACGGTGCGCTGCGAGACGCCGAGCGCGTCGGCCACCGCGCGGGTTCCCTTGAGCTGCCTGACCAGGTAACGCATCCGCGCACCGGCCGACTTCGGGATGGGGCGGGTGAACGCCTGCTGCACAGCCCGCTCGAGGCCGTGCGAATCTGTACCGGAAGGACACGCCGCGGCCTGCGGCAACCTCACGAGCCGTCACCGCAAAAACTGCACCCCGAGGTCACCGCCACCCCACGCCGCACGGCGAACCCCCCAGCTCACTGCCCTGACACCAGCGCTGGAGAGCACTGGTGTCGCCACTACAGAAACCGGCATAGATGTAACACCACTGGTCAGGGCGATACGGGCCCGACAGGGGCGACAGGGAAGGACAGCAGCGGACCCGAACGCCGCGCGGCCGGGGTGGGAGTGACGGTCAATCACCGACTCGAGCAGCCAACCGCGGCCGCTTGTGCCGCTACTGAGCTTGTCGGGGGTCTGTCGGATTCTTCGGGGCGGACTCCGAGTTGATCTGCCAGAGGAAGGACCGGCCGGGCCACACGCCGCCCGAATTCGGTGAGTTGCATGGACCGGCCTTGGGACGCGCGCTCCACGAGTTGACCGCCGAGGCCGGGCTTGTAGGAGAGGACACGGTCCACCGAGGCTGGCGTGGAGCCTGCCGTGGAGGACCGCGTCCTCTGGTCGTCGCTTACTGACGCGTGAAATTGACGCCGTGCCAGCTCGCGCCGTTGTTCGGAAGTGGTCAGTCGGAGGCGAGGTCCCCGACCGCGAAGCGGCGAATAGCGGCCGCCTGAAGCTACTTGGTCTCGCTCTCCATCGCCTTTCAGTGGAGGACCGAGACGCGTGGGGTCAGTCGACCCGTGTGGCTGCCTGTTCAGCGAGTGACTGTGCCAGTTCACCGAGTCGGCTCGGGTTGCGCTTCATTGCCTTCGTGCTGAGGAACTGGAGTAGGGCGAAGAAGACGTCTTCGTCGGGGATCTTCTGGTCAAGGAGCATGGCGAGGGAGCCGGGCTCGTCGTACGGCACCTTGCGGGCTGGCCGTTCCTCGTCTGCGGCATCCTCACTCGCGCTTGGAGAGGCCGTGTCAGACCGCGGTTCCGGCACTGCTTGCTGGAGTGCTCGATCGCCAGGGGTGTCTTCTGACGGAGGACTGGAGGGCGATTCGTTCATCTCGCCGTTTTTTATTACGCCGTAATAGCCGTCGGGCTTCCCGGCGTCCTGAGCAACAGACCCGGCACCCTTCGCCGGGTTCTTCCGGTTGCGTTCCCGCTTCTCCGTCTCCTTGCGGGTTCGCTCTTCCTTGAGTTCCTTGAGTGCTGTCTCCTGCTGCTCAGCTGGCTTGTTGCCCACGGCGCGCAGCAGGTCGATGGGCTCTTCGCCGATCCGGGCCTGTAGTTCTGGGGTGAGGTTGAGCAGGGCCAGGCGTTGTGACACCCATCCCTGGGAGCGGTGGAGTCTTTTGGCCAGGGCGGTCTGGCTGCCGTGGATGGTCAGGAGTCGTTGGAGGGCGCGGGCTTCGTCGAGCTCTTCGAGGTCTTGGCGGTGGATGTTGGCGACGAGGGCCGATTCGAGGAGTTCTTCGGAGGTGGTGCCCTGGTCGTCGCTGACCATGACCTTGACTGTGGCGATGTTGGCTTCGCGGGCGGCGGCGAGGCGGCTGCTGCCGTCGATGACGACGTGGGTGGTGTCGGGCTGGAGGTCGGCTTCGCGCTCTGGGTTGGCCTGGATGTAGGCGTCTCGGTTCATGACCGTGATCGCCTGCTTCTGGCCATGGGTCTTCAGGCTGCCTGCTAGGTCGGTGAGGTCACCGAGGCTGGAGCGGGGGTTGTCGGGGTTGAGGCTGATGCGGTGTGTGGGGAGTTCGGTCGGTGGGGCGATGCCGTCGGTGGGGACTCCTGTGGCGGCGGCGACGGCCTGCCGGCGTGCGCTGATGGCGCGGGCTCCTCCGCCGAAGCGGCCGGCGCCGAGCTGGTCGGCCTTGCTCATGCGATCTCCCGGGCCAGTGCGCGCATGCCGATTGCCTGCTGTGATTTGGGTGCGTACGCCAGCAGGGGCTGCTTCATCCGGACTGCTTCTTTCTGTTCCTTGAGGTCGCCGATGAGGCCGACGACTCGTGGGTCCTTTATGTCGACCCACCCCTGTAGTGATGAGGTGGCGATGAACCCGCGGCGGGAGTCGTAGAGGTTGACGACGATGCCGAGGTAGTCGATGTCGACTTGCAGGTCGCCGCGCAGATCGTCGATCTGTGTGGTGAGCAGTTCGTAGGCGTCGGCTGAGCTGTCTTCGGCTTGGACGACGATCAGGGCGCCGGACTGGCCGGGTTTTTCGCCGTCGCGTCGGCGGCCGTAGTAGGCGGCGGCGTCCATGCTGAGGCCGAGGCTGGGCGGGCAGTCGACAAGGATCACGTCGTAGTCGGCTTCGAGCGGAGCCAGTGCCCGCTCCAGCGCGGCTTCCCGGGCGCGCACAGCTGAGAGGCGGACGTCGAGGAGGAAGGCGTCGTTGCAGGCGGGCAGAAGGTGGAGTCGGCCGCCGAAGGTGTTGTTGTCGATGGGGACGATGAGGTCGCGGAGGTCGCCCTTGGGGTCGCCTGCCATGTGGTTGGTGAGACTGTCGCCGTTCATCGGCAGGCGCTCGGCACCGAGTTGGTTGGTGAGGTGGCACTGCGGGTCGAAGTCGACCAGGAGGACTCGCATCCCGAGGCCGGGCAGGTTCTCGATGTCGAGGGGGTCGTTGGCCGGCTCGTGGTCGGTTTGGGTGTCACTCGCGCGCAGGGCTTTGGAGAGTGCCTTGGCGACCTGGGCGGCGTGCAGTGTGTTGGGGTCTTCGGCGAGTGCTTCACCGAGGCCGGCGGTGATCGCTGTTTTGCCGACTCCTCCCTTCTGGTTGCAGACGATGATGCGGCGAGTGATCTCGGGCCGTTCGACGTCTGGTGTGGGGTTGAAGTCGAGCCACAGCTGGACGGACTGGGCCATGCCCTGGATGAGGGAGACACGGCGGTCTGCGGCGACTTGGCGGAACTCTTCCCACTGGCTGGGCGGTAGGAAGGTCGAGAAGGAGTCGGCGCCGGAGGTGTCGACGGTTGCAGTGGCGGAAGCCAGGCTGCACCAGTCCCTGATCCCCTGTTCCACGGCGGCCTGGATCTCGATGCCATGTTGGGCTGCTCTGATTTTGAGGTTCTGCCGGAGCCATCCCGGCAGTTTGGAGACGACCTTCTCGCGGTCGCTGGAAGCGGCTGACGAACTCATGGGGGACACCTTACTAACGTTCATGATCCTTTGGGACATCGACACGTTAGCTAGGGGTGCTCGTTGGCGCATCGAAGTGGATGCCCCGGCCGCTCCGGGCTATTACGCCGTAATAGCTGACGTCGCCTCACTGAGACCGCCGCACGCTATTACGTCGTAATAGCTCGGCCCGGGCGCAGGGGAAGGTGAGTGAAACGCGAGAAGGCCCGGCTCCCCAGCGATCATCTGTGGGGAAGCCGGGCCTTCGGCTGTCAGGACGCCCAGTTCGTGGGAATGGAGCCGTGGTCGGGGTTGGGAAGGCTGGCGGCCGGGGCTGGGGAGGCGGGGTGCCGCATGGCGGTGATCGGGACGGCGCCGAGCTCAGTGCCCAGACCATGCGCCAGGTGTAGTCCCACTCGCAGCCGCAGGAGTGGTCCGGGTGCGAGTGCCGTGAGAAGACGCCGTGAGTCAGGACGGCGCGCGGTATGCGAGGGATGAGGACCGAGGGGTCGTCGCCGGGGTGCAGGTGGATGTTGCGCCAGCCGTGAACGCAAGCCATGGACGCTGTGCGCAGGTTCAGCGGGTGAGGTTGGCGAGGAAGGACTCGGCTGCCGACCACGGGGTCAGCTCGATGCCGAAACCACTGTGTGAGTCAGGGCCTTGGATGTGGACCAGCCGGCCGGACAGGTAGACGACGTCGCCGGTGCGGAACGCCCCGGTGTACGCACCGAGGTAGCTGCGAAGGTGGGTGATCCGGCGGGCGAACACGGACGGCTCGTCGACCGTGGACTCCGTGACCGTGTCCACCTCGATCCCGTAGAGCGCCGGCGTGACCAAGCCCTCGGAGTGATCCGTGATCCGGGCCAGGACGGAGATCGCCCCTACCTCTTTGGCCACCACCCCGGCAAACGTCTTGTCGCCGTCGGCCCTCAGCGGCTCACAGTTGATGTGCGCCCCCGCACCGGCTGTCAGGCCCTGCAGTTTGCGGGCCTCCTGGCGGATGAGCGCGTCGAAGCTTCCCCCCACCATGTACTTGGCGCGCCGTACGTACAGCCGGGTGAGGGTGTCGCCCTCGTAGGGGTGGATGAGGGTGCGTTCGGCGAACAGTGCTTGCGCCGCCTCGTAGCCGCGCGGCCCGTAGCAGACCAGATCGATGTCGGAACGGGCGTTGCAGGCGCCGACCAGGAAGGACCCGGTCACGCCGATGACGTCCGCAGCGCCGGCCGCGACGATCCAGTTGATGATGGCGAGCAGGTCCTCGCTGACCGCCGTTGCGTCCAGGAGGCCGGGGGCCTGGTGCAGTGCGGCGAGGGTCTGGCGGCAGGAGTAGTGGGTGACGATGTCCTCGCGGGGCACGCCGGTGATGACGCACCCCACGGCGGGGGAGTAGAGGTAGCACTCGGGCCGGTCGGCGAGGATCCCGAACGCTTTGGACACGACGCTGTTCTGCCGGTACGTCCGGCCGAACAGCACCCGGTCGCCGCGGCTGTCCGGGTAGTACTTGACGTACCCCAGGAAGTGCGTGCCGGGATGGACATCGCCGATGACTTTGAAGATCACCCCGGCGCGGTCCAGGAGGTAGCCGCGGTCACGGATGGTCGCCAGCGCTGTGCCCAGCGGCGAACTCTTCGAGGCCGGGGAAGAGGGCGGTATCGACCGTCCCGGTGCGCTCATACTGCTCGAGTCCCTTCGTGAAGAGGTGACGGCGGTACTGCCACTTCAGGTGCTTGTCCGTGCGGGAGGGGTCGGTGGGCCGCATCAGGGCGAGGAAGAACAGGGCCTTGACGAGCAGGTAGGCGCCCAGGTTCTGGCTGACCGGCTGTCCGCTGGCGTTCAGGCTCGCGTCGTCCAGCACGGCGAGGTAGCGGTGCCGCTGGCCGGGGCTGGCGGTGTAGCCCTTGAAGGCGACGATTTCCAGGGCCGGGAGGACGTCGTATCCGAGGGGGACCAGGCCGTGGTGCTGCCAGTCGATGACCCCGGCCAGCAGGACGTTGGGCAGGCCGTAGTCGAGGTGGCCCCACACCAGCG
Organism: Streptomyces sp. NPDC050388; assembly: GCF_040655635.1. NCBI lineage: Bacteria > Bacillati > Actinomycetota > Actinomycetes > Kitasatosporales > Streptomycetaceae > Streptomyces > Streptomyces sp. NPDC050388. Next base: position 5,421 of record NZ_JBFAKH010000125.1, on the reverse strand, counting down.
GAACCGTGCCAAGGCGGTCCAGCGCGTGATCGAGCGCGGCGTGCGTCCGGGTGTTGTCCAGGTCGGGGTTCTCCTGGAAGACGTTGTGGGTGAACCCGGCACTGTCCAGCCACTGCCGCAGTGTGCCGGGCGTGGGCTGGACGAGGTGGGCGGCCTGGGCGCGCAGCAGCCGGGCGGCGACCTGCGCGGCGGTGTCGATGACGTCGTCGGCGAGGGTGCGGCCGCCGTTCAGTGATGCCACCGCCCCCTCGTGCAGGGTCTGGTCGCCCAGCGACTCCTCCACGACGTAGTAGTGGCCGTCGTCGGTGACGCCCTCCTCCAGGACGTGCGGGACCGGGTAGTCAAGGTCCGCGATCCGGCGCTGGAAGGCGGCCTCCGCCTGGAGCTCGGCTCCGCCGGTGCGCCGGTAGCGCGTTTTGTCGGCGGAGACGTACACCGCGCCGTCGGCGGCGGTCCGCTTCTTGACGAACCGCCAGGTGTTCTCGTTCATCAGCTCGCTCCTTCCGGCTCCGCTGTGGAGCCGTGGGTGGCCGGGTATTCGGGGATGGCCCGGGACAGGGTCCGGACGTCCATGACCCAGCGCATATCACCCGCCGCGATGCGGCGCCGCAGTTCGGCGGGGACGTCACTCCGGGGTGTGTCCGGCCGGGCCAGGTGGGCGCGGCGCCAGAATTTCAGCAGGGCCGGGAGCTGTGCCGGGGTGATGCCCGCCCGGAGGTGCAGTGAGCACAGGGGCAGGAACCAGGCGAGGAACTGCTCTCGTAGTGCCGGGCTGACGCGGTGCACCTCGCACAGCCGCTGCAGCCCCGTGGTGTCGTCGTACGGGATACGCCCGTGCAGCGCGTACCGCAGCCGTGTTCCGTTGTGCCTGCGGAATGGGGCCCCGTAGGCGGCGATGTTCGCCGCGGCGTTCTCGGTGAGCGTCATCGCCGGCCGCCCAGCGCTGTGCGGGGCAGCGGCGGCCAGTACGGCGATGTGCAGGCCGGCTCGCGGGTCCAGGACCAGGCCGTCGAGCCCGAGTGGCGCGAGGCTGATGCCGTGGTCGCGGGTGCGGGACAGGATCAGCCGCTGCGGGATGTTCTGGGCGATGGTCAGCAAATGGGCCGGTGGCCGGGCCCGGTGGGCGTGGAAGTCGTCACGTGCGAGCACGGGTGTGCCGGGGGGCCGGTCCCAGACCAGTAACCGCCGGGTGTGCGGCCGGGAGTCCTGGTGCCCGCACGCCCGGCAAGGGTGGGCGACGGCGCCGGTCATGTGACCGCAGCGGGCGCAGAGACGGACCACGGCGGGAGTGATTGCCAGGGCGCCTTCTATCAGGAGGTGTTCGGTCATCTCCAGCGCGAGGGCGGCTACGACGGGCGCGGTGTCGGTGAGCACGCCACCGGACGGGGCCGCGCCCGGTGTGTACTTGGCGGCGATCGCGCGTTCCTCCCGCTCGTGGCGGCCGACGGTGTCCCGGTCGGGGGCGTCACGGTGGCGCCGGTCTCCGGCCAGGGTGACGGTGTTCCACAGATGCGGGACCGGCCCGGCGCCAAGGAGGGTGTTGAGTGCTTCGGCCGCGCGGATGCCGGCCGCCTTGCCCGGCCGTTCGGCGAGGGTGAAGGGGCCGTTCTGCACGGGCCCGTTGAGGTACAGGACGTTCATGGCCGTGGCCTCCTCAGCAGTCCGGTTCGGTGGTGCCGCGAGCGTGGAACAGGCCGCCGGCCTGTTCGTAGACCAGGACGGCGGCGTTGGGTGCCTTGCGCACACGGGCCTCGTCGACCAGTTCGGTCACCGGCCGGCGCTCCAGGACCGCGCGCAGCGCGAGGATCGCGGTGTGGTGCGTGAATGCCACGACATCCGCCGCGGACGCGGTGTGCAGGCCGTCGACGAACGCCGTGGCCCGCCGCAGGACGCCGCGGGCGAGGGACTCTCCGTCGGCGCCGGGGGGCGTCCATAGGTGTTTGCGGGTCTGCCGGTCCTGTGTCCCCTCGGGGTAGGTGGCGTACAGCTCTTGTTTGGTCATGTAGGTGGCTGCGCCGTAGTGCTGCTCGTTGAGGAGCGCGGTCACCTCGTAGGGCAGGCCGGGCAGAGCAAGCGCGGCGGTGTCGATGGCGCGGCGGTACTGCGAGGTGCGGATCGCCGGGTCGGGTCCGGTCAGCTCCCGCAGCGTCTACCGCAGCCACAGGCACTGGAGGAAGCCACGGGGCGTCAGGCCGACAACGTCCCGGGACAGGGCATGCGCGGTCGGCCCGGTCCACGGACGGGGGTTCTCGTAGAAGCCGGTGTACTTGGTGGCGTTCTCGATGGATTCGGCGTGTCGAACGAGGAAGAGCATCTTCATCCTCTTTGGGAAGGTGTCGTGCCAGACAGCGCCGTGCCCGCACGGGAGGCGGGCACGGCGCTCTGTGTGTTCGAGGGCTACTGGGGAGTGGCGTTGGCGACCACAAGGAACTGGTCGCTCGCCAGGTCCATCACGACCTGAGCGTTGGCGCCTTGGGCGCGCTGGGCGGCGGCGTACTCTTCGGCCGGCCAGGAGCCGCGGGGGCCTCCGGCGGGGAACCGTTCCAGGACGATGCGGGCCTGCGTGGTGGTAGTCATCAGGCGTCGCCGCCGGTCACGCGTTCGTGGATGTCGATGAGGGTGGCGATGGCGTCGGGGTTGTCCGCCAGGCCGACCCACTGCCCGAGCGCGGTGAAGACGGGCACGGCGTCGGTGTCGGCGTTGAAGATGACGCAGTAGTCGCCGTAGCGGTCCATCACCATGTCGCGCAGGACTGGGAGCAGCGCGGTGTCCAGGACCTCCAGGGCGTCGACGGTGAGCCGGGCGTTCTCGCCGGGCGTCTGGGGTTGGACCAGGGTGCCGGTCGCGCGCAGCAGGTCGCCGGGCTGTATGCCGGTCAGCAGCTCGTGGGTGATGCGAGGGTCGCCGCTGGTGCAGGTGACGACCGTGTCGGGGGCGTCCTCGTCGACGGTGTCGATGTCGGCGGGTTGGACGATCAGGTCGAAGGTGGCGGTGCCGCGTGGGCTGGGGGTGGGTATCGCGTCGACCCAGCCGTCGACGGCGCAGTGCTTGGTGTCCATTAGCTGGCCTCCGCCAGGGTCTCGGTGGTGCGAGGGGAGCGGGGTCGGGTGGTGCGCTGTGCGAGGACCAGCAGCTCGCGGTTGCTTCGCTTCTGGTCGTCGGTGAGCGGGCGGGCCTTCGTGCCGTGCCGGTGCCAGAGCGGGGAGGCGGGTGGCTCGGGGTAGGCGAGGGCGTGGTCGACGTCGCGGTTGGTGCTGCTCATGGGGGCCTCCATCTGGAGGTAGAGGTCAGGCGTGGTCCTTGCCCTTGCCGCCCTTGGGCGGGTCGGAGACGAACCGGGTCTCGCCGGGATTCCGCGCGTTCCAGAGCTCCGCGCACGTCTTGTGCACGGCCTCTCCGGCGTGGGACCTCAGCGGAGTGGTCTTCCGGCACAGCACGCACTGCTCGGGCCAGGCGAAGTGCGCCCCGTCGTGCCAGTCCAGGAGTTGGACCGGCACGGCGGGCGGCTCGGGCGGTGCGGGTGCGGGGCGATGGCGGGTGCTCACGGCCGCAGGTCGGGCAACTGCTGACGTACCTGAGCGACCAGGTCCTCGGTGGGCTTCCAGGGCCCGAGCTGCCCGCGCGCGGGGATCGGCAGGGCGAGCTCCTGGACGTCCGTGAGCTCCAAGTGCCACCGGCCGGGCTCCGCCCACGGCCCGCAGGGCGGGGAGCCGTACGAGTCCTGGTGGCAGCCGGTCAGGCAGGCGACGCCGATCACGGCGCCACTCGGCAGGTCACGGCCGCGGATCGTGTGGGCGACCAGCGGCAGGCACAGGGCGGTCCGGTCGATCCGCTGGCCCGCGTGCAGGAGCAGCCAGCCGCGCCAGGGCCAGTGCTGCGGGCGGTTCTCGATCGTCTTGGCCCCGGCGACGATGCAGGCGGCCCACGGCTGCTTGATGCTGATTCCGCGGATCCAGTCGCCCGCCGGCGGAAGGGTTCCGGTGCTCATGCCGCTCGCCCCCACACGGCCGTGCCCGGCCTGCCCGCGCGGCGCCCGTTGACGGACGGCGTGGTGGCGTGCGCGGCGGTCGCCAGGACCGCCCGGCCGGAGTGTTTCCCGTGGTACAGAGCGGCGTCGGCCGCCTTCTGCAGGCGCGTCAGGTCGCGTGTGCCAATCATGTCCGGGGTCGCGGCGCCGACCGAGGCGGCGACGTCGACTGTGCGGCCGTCGTCCAGGGTGACCGGCGTGTGCAGCATCCGGATCAGCTGCGCGAGACGCTGCTTCCGGCGGTCGGAGGGCAGCTCCAGGACCACGGCGAACTCATCGCCTCCGAGCCTGCCGATCGCGGCGCGCGGGCCCGCCCAGGCCGTGAGCCGGGCCGCGATCGACGCGAGGACGGTGTCGCCCGCCGCGTGCCCGAGGCCGTCGTTGATCTCCTTGAACCTGTCGGCGTCGACCATGACCACGGTCGTGTCGTCGCCGTGGCGGGCCAGGAGCCGGCGGGCGCGGGCGGTGTAGGCGTCGCGGCGCAGCAGGCCGGTCAGCGGGTCGCGGCGGGTGGCGGCGAGTTGCTTGTGCAGCGCGACCGCGTGCACCGCCCAGCCGGTCAACGGCACGGCGGCGGTGGTCAGTAAGAGTGCGCGCTGCCCGATTCGGGCCTGAAAGCGCAGGAGGGACGACATACTTGGGTTCTCCGTCTCGTCTTGTACGGGATGGGTGGGCCCCGGGGCAGCCGTCCAGCCGCCAAGCACAGCGGCTGTCCCGGGAGCAGAGCTACAGCTCGAAGCCGCCGTCATCGGCGGAAACTCGGTGATCAGGCAGCCAGCTGGTGGATAACCGGGGCCGGGGACTGCGTCGTGTAAGTGTCGGGGCTGGGTTCATAACCCCGGGCGCAGGGGTCACAGCAGCCCTGGGTACGCAACGGGAGGCAATGGTGGTAGCGGCGACGGCAAAGGGGGCACGTGCTCCTGGCTGCCATCGCGGCGTCCAGGGCGGCCTCCTTGGCAAGGGTCATGGGCCGTACCGGCTGGGCGAGGTCGACGCGGTACAGGTAGGCGGGCCGGGTGCAGGCACGGTTCGGGCGAGTGGCGCAGGCCCGGCACCGCAGGATCGCGCCGGGCTCCTGACCGCCGGGCCGCAGCCCGGCGGTGCGCAGCTGGCGGCGCGTGGCGAGCTGGTCGGTCGGGGCGGTGCCCCAGTCGTATTCGGGTAACCCCTGCTCGGTGCGTGGCCGGGCCGCCTCGAGTTGTCGGCGTCGGGCGCGGGTGCTCATCGCGGGCTCCGGGCGTGGGGCAGGTGACGGGGGCGCTGTGGGCGGGGCCGGCCGACCTGGCGGCGCGATCGGGAAGTAAGAAGTCATCTCAATTGGCGAGTCTGCGGTAGCAGATGAGGGTGCAGGCGATGCTCGTGAAGGCGAGAAAGTGCTCGGCCTTGCGCTCGTA
>NZ_JBFAKH010000124.1:0-15406 GCF_040655635.1 Streptomyces sp. NPDC050388 | reverse complement strand
CCTGTACGACGGCGACGCACTGTCCACGGACGGTCCCCCTCCACCATGACCAACCCGAAGATCATCCCACCCGGTCAGTCAACGTGACAGCACCCCTCCGACCGCCCCCGTTTCGGCACAGCCCGACGCAGAGGCCCGGGCTGCTTCCGGCCTTGGCCGCGGCGAACAGCTCCGGTGCCCAGCCAGGGGTGGAACGGTGTGCGGCGGCCGGGTCGGTGCACGAGAGGAGTGGGTCCACCGGCGAGATCGCAGCGAGCACGATGATCGCCTCACGCCCGTGCACCGTGTCCGGGAGACGGGCCGGGCGGGCGAGCGCTGCCGCGGGCGCTCCCGCAGACGCGGTCCGCTCCGGCCGAGGGCTGGTGGGGTCAGCTGCGTTGTGGGGTGTGGCGGGTGGTGGGGTCGATGCGGCTGAGTACCCAGCGGATGAGGTCCTTGCTGAGGGTGAGGTCGGGGTTCTCCTCAAGTGCGTCGTGGAGGAGGAGGGTGATCCTTGCCCAGTTCCGGAACGATCCGTGGCCAGCCATGTCATCGGTGTAGAGGATCAGTTCGGGCTGTGCCCCGGTCCAGGTCCGCTGGTAGGCGGGGATGATGGCCTGGACTTCGGTCGGTGTGAGGGGGCTGAACTGGTACCAGTCGAGGATCCGGGAGTGCAGGGCCGGGTTGTTGAGGATCTTCTGCCGGGCGTTGCCGCTGCCGACGAAGATGATGGCCGCTCGGCGGGCGTCGTCGCCCCACAGCGTGCGGAAGTACTCCAGTGCCTTTGTCCCGAGTCCTTGCACTTCATCGACAAGCAGGACGCGTGGCTCTGCTTCGAGTGCGTCTTGGATTTGCTGGTCGCAGGGGCCGACGGACTGCGGCGGTTCTCCCGGCAGATCGAGGCGGCGCCAGAGCTGGGTTCGGATTTCGTTCATGTTGGCGCCGTTGTTGTAGCGCAGTCGCACGGTGGTTTCGGGGGCGCGGCGGCGTAGGACGGTGTGGACGGCGAAGGTTTTACCGAGGCCGACGTGGCCGTGGATGCAGACCATGGCGTTGTGTTTGATGGCCTTGAGGATGCGGGCTTCGGTTTCGGCTACGGCTTTGGTGGCCATGGCGTTGGCTCCGGTGAGACCCAGGTAGTGGTCCTGGCTGGGTGGCGGGAGCTGGCTGGGGCGGGGCGAGGTGGTAGGGGTGCTCACGGTTGGTCCTTGGAGTGTGTCGGAGGCTGGGGTGACGGTGCGGTGTTGGGGTCGAGGGGCAGGGTCCATTCGGCGTCGGGTTCGGGCAGCTGGATGAGGTCGGGCAGTGCCTCTGCGGCCGGGTCGAAACCGTCGAGGGCCCGCAGGTGCTCGAGGGCTTCTTCCTCGGGCATCACGTCCAGGGGTTCGGGCGGGGCGGGGCGGGTTGCGGCCGCGAAGCGTTCGTTGCGGTTCTTCTCGGCCTTCTTCAGCTGGGCGCGCAGGCGGTCGGCTTCGCGGCGCCGGGCTCGTTTGAGGCTGAGGGCTTGTTCTCGGGTGGCTTGTTGGGCCATGACTGCAGCGCCGAGGTGGCGGCCGGTGTGCGGGTCGTAGAGCTCGACGCGGTGATCGTGGTGCGGGAGGTAGCGCAGGTTCACCTTTTCGCCGACGCGGCCGTGCATCCAGTCGGCGATGTAGTTGCGCTTGCGCCAGCGGACACCGCCGTTGTTGATGGTCAGGGGCTTTCCGTGGCGTTCGAGGGTGTAGGTGTGGAGGTCTTCGGCGGTGACGGTGTCGATGAGCGCGGGGTCGGCGTCCCAGGCTTCGCGGGGAGTCCGGCCTTTCAGGCTCTTGGGGGTGTTCTCGTGGTTCCAGTGGTGGACCCATTCGAGGACCCGGTCGACGAACGCTTCGAAGTGGAGCAGTGGTTGGTCGGGGTCGACGGGTTTGCCGCCGTGGAGGGTGGGGGCGTGGGTGTAGCCGGGCATGCCGGCGAACAGGGTCTTTTTGATGGCTCCGTTGACTGCTTCGACGTTGCCTTTGCCTTCGGGGTCGAAGGGCGGCAGTTCGATGATTTCGGATCCCAGGGCGCCGAGTGCTTCCTTGACCGTGGGGCACAGGAATTCTCTGCCACCGTCAACACGCACGTACATGGGGATGCCGCCGAACGGGCCGTGGTGTTCATCGATCAAGACGGCGTCGCGGATGGCGACGAGGACGCCTTCGCGGCTGGGGCGTTGCGGGCTGATGGCGAGGCCGCAGATGGCTGAGGTGGCGCAGTCGACGAAGAAGGTGATCCATGGTTTACGGATGTGGCCTTCGATGCGGACCTTGACGCTGGCTTCGACATGGTCGGTTTCCCAGGCGTAGTTGCGGTGGTGACGGTCGCGCTCACCGGCCACGTCGAAGCGTCGGCGGGCCTTCTCACCGCCGCGCAGGCCGGCCCGTATCCCGGGTGTGAGGGCTCTGTTCGTGGCGCGGTGGAAGGTGGGAAGGGACGGGACGGGGTGGCCGTCGGCGCGCAGTTCCCTCCACGCGGCGGTGGCGTTGCCGCGCCAGCGGGCCACCGCGTCGAGCATGAGCGGGGTAAGGACGAAGCAGGGGCGGCCCTGGGGTTGGTAGGTGCCGTTGTTGGCGCGGGCGTTGGCGAGCCAGCGGTCAACGGTGCGGGGGTCGACGCCGAAGGCGTCGGCAACGCCGATGATCCGGGAGCGGGTGAGCCGTTCTGACTGTTCAAGGGTGTAGAGCCGGTGGATGGCGGCAGCGCGCAGGGCGTTCTGGTCAGGGATGTGTGTCATCGCGGTTGTGTTTTCTGGTGAGGGTCAGGCGGGGGCGAGTGAGAGAAGACCGGCTCCGTAGGTTTTTGCTCTGCCGATGCCGGTCTTCAGTGCGTGGGTGAGGAGGCCGGTGTCGGTGATACGGGCGAAGCCGTCGAACTGGGTCAGCGCGAAGTAGGGGGCCGAGCGCGCGAGGCGGGTGCGGGGGAAGGGACGGGGGAGGCCGGAGACGGTGACGGGTTCGAGTCCGACGGCCGTGGCACGGCGCTGCCACCAAGCGATGGCGTCGTCGCCGGTGAGGTGGGTGATCTTGCCGCGGCGTTTTCCGGTGACGGGGTGGCGGGTGGGATTGCCTGCGGAGCGCGCAACGGTGGGGGCGGCGGTGATGCGGTAGCGCATGGTGCGCCCGGGGGTGAGGGAGTTGAGCAGGGGGGTGAGGTCGAGGGTCCGGGCTGTGCCGTAGTGGGTGGGCAGGGCGGTGAGGTCGGGCGTGGGGGCCGTCTGCACGAGCAGGGTGGGGGCGGGTCCGGGTTCGGTGCGGAACAGCAGGCCGGCGGTGGCCCGGGGGGTGGGGCCGATGTGGTCGGGGACCAGGCGCATGAGGGTCTTGTGGAGACTGTCGACGTCGGCGAGGTCGGCTCTGGCCGCTGCGTTGTGGGGGTTGAGAACGATGCGGGTGAGGCTGGTCATGCGGGTTCTCCGTGCACGTACGCGGTGAGGACGTCGATCGGTCGGGGTCCTGCATGGAGGTGGGCGGGCAGGTGTTCGGTGGTCATCCACAGAGGGCGTGGCAAGTGACGTCGGGCGTGACGGGTGAGGTTGACAGGTTCGCTGGTGCTTTCCCGGTCGGGCGGAGTGCTGGGGTCGGTGTCGGGGGGTGGGTGTTCCCAGACGAATGTGGTGGGCAAGTGCGTGTCGGTGGGGGCGGGGGGCCGGTTGCGGGTGAGGGGGGTGCGGGTGAGGAGTTCGATGACGGGGTCGGGGCTGTCCGCGGTGAGGACGAGGGGTTCGTCGGGCAGGCAGACGCGGCGGCCGAGGAACAGTCCGAAGCGGGGGCGTTCCAGGGTTTCGGCTATGTGGTTGATGAGGGAGGCGGGGCCTTGGACGGCGATGGTGAAGACGGCGCCGGTGAGGTAGTCGCGGTGGGAGACGAGCGTGGCCTTTGCGCGTTCTCGCCGGGTGCCCTTGCCGGTGAGGAGGCCTTGTTCGCGGGGGTAGCCGCCGCCGACGGTGTGGAAGTCGCGGTAGAGGGTGCCGGGCTGGTCTATGCGGATGGTGAAGGTCAGATCGCGATGGCTGGGGGCGGTGGTGTCATCGGGTGACTGCAGGTGGGGGTAGGGGTCGAGGGCGTGTTCGCGGGGACGGCCCTGGGCCGCGGCGAACATGCCGATGAGTGAGGAGCGGGTGGGGAAGGCGCACGTGTCGCGGTAGTGGAAGACGCCGCGTTCGCCGGAGGACTGGAGAATGCCTGCCAGGCGCAGGACAAGCCCGGTCACGGCCGGCCCGCGGGGGTGAGGGCGTTGGTTGCTGCGGTGGCGCAGGCGGCGGCGAGGTCGTCGAAGGACGTGTGGTGGGTGCCGAGGGCCTTGATGGGCTTGGTGGTGGTGGTGTGTCCGTGGGCGACGAGGTGGCGGGTGCCGAGCAGGCGGCTGATGGTGGCGGCATAGTCGGTGAGCGCCTGGCGGGCAGGGTCGGTGTAGCCGCCCTGCGGGGCTGCTTTGACGGGCTGTTCAAAGGCGGCGCCGTAGGAGACGGAGCGGCGGTCGCGGACGGCGTAGTGGACGAGGTCGGGGACGGTGTGCGGTGCGGTGGACGTCTTCTTGCCGCCCGGCATGCTCAGGATGAAGTGCCGGACGAAGAGCTCGACGAGATCGTTGACTGTGCCGGCGGGGGCGCCGGATCCGAGGTTGTGGTGGAGGTCGGTGATGTTGATGGTCGCGAAACGGTAGAAGACGCTGGTGGTCAAAAACGCGGTCTGGAGATGAGCGCTGCCGGGGTCTCCGTCCTGGGGCAGGTCTTCCACCGCGGTGAAGAAATCGGGCTGCGGATCACTTTGGTGCACGGAGAAGGCGGGGGCCATCTGCACGGCTGCCTCGACGTGACCGGCGGGCAGTTCGGCGAGCATCCGCCCGAACAGGTTGATGCTCGCGGTGCGACGGGTCAGGTGCGCGGCAAGGTCTTTGGCGGGCAGGACCGGCGCGATCTTCTTCTTGGGGGTGTGGGCGGCGAGTGCTTCTTCGAGTTCGGTGCGGTGCTTTTCGCACAGGGCGACGAGGTCGTCGATGACGTCCGTCGGGAGGTAGAGCATGGCTTGGGTGCGGTAGCCCTGCTGGTCGTTGTGCTGCAGGCCGTCCTTCTTGGCCGAGTGGACGATCTGTGCCGAGGCGAACGCGGCGAGGTCCTCGGGCCACTGGGCTTCTTGCAGTTTCCGGGCGACGAGAGGCGGCACCATGCGGGTGCGGGCGGCGTGCTCGCCCAGGTCCTGTTCGACATTGAGGCGGATGGGGCGCTTCCATGCCTGGGGCGAGACAAGAGCCCGGATCGCGTTCCCGAAGGAGATGGTCTTGGGGTCGTTGTCCGCGTCGCGGTTGAGGTTCGCGGCAGTGACGGGGTGGAGGATGTGCAGGTCGAGGAAGCGTGCCGGGGTGTGCATGGGTGTGCTTCTTTCACTGGGGCGGTGGGCATGCCGGTGATACGGCCCGCGGGATACGGGGCGCCGTGGGCTGCGGGAAGGGTCGGGATCGGTCTGTACCGCCGGCCGGTCTGGGCGGTCGGGCGGGGGCCGGGGTGCGCCGGACGGTTCCGGGACGTGAGCTGCCGGGCGGCCTGCCCCAAGGTGGTGTCCCGGTGGGGAGCGCCGACGGGGAGGGGCGGAGCCGGTTGGGGCGGGGGGTCAGGGGCGCCGGGGCTTGGGGGTGGCGAGGTAGAAGGCATCGCGCCAGCGCAATCCGACCTGGTCACGCTGGTGGGGGCGTTGCACCAGGTCGTGGAGGAGGACACCCCAGTCGGGGGTGATGCCGTCCTTCAGGAGCCGTGTGACAGGTGCGGGCAGGCGGCGGTGCAACTGGTCATCGCTGAGGCGGGTCAGGACGCTCAGGAGGTCCTCGGTGCGCTCCGCTCCGTGGCCGGCTTCACGTACGGCGGTGGCGAGGGTGGCGCCGAGGTTCGGCCGGGTGAACCAGGCCGCCGGATCCGGCGGTGAGGGGGCGGGGTCGGCGGGGGCGACGAGGAGGCCGGGATCGTCTTCCAGGCTGAGGAGGCTGGTGTGGTCGTTCGGGTCGGGGCGCACGCCCGGGGTGTGGGCCTGAGGCCCGGCCGCCGCGATGAGGCTCGCGACGGTGTAGTAGGCGCGGCGCCCGGTGCGCTGCGCGGTGCGCCGGGACAGGTAGCGGTCCATGGGGGCGCATTCCTCGACGGGCCGGCCCCGCCCTCGGCTGAGGCAGGCGCGGACGCCCGGCTCTGCGCACAGGAGGTGGACGTGGGCGACGAACGCGTCGCAGGAGGCGCGGTGTTCGGCTGCGGTGGGCATCAGGCGGCCTTCCGGGGTGTTGAGGGCCGGCGGTAGAGGTCCCTGACGGCATGGGCGACGGCGCGGGCTGCGGAGGTGTGGCGGATCCGGGCGGCTTCGGTGACCTCGCGCAGGGCGGATGCGGCCGCGTCCGCGAACGCGGTGGGTGCACCGGTGTCGGGTTCGTCCAGGAGCCGCCAGAACACCGTTTCGGCCTTCGGCCAGTACCGGGTCAGGGCCTTGCCGGTCCAGGGGAGCTGCTGACTCTTGGTGGGGCTGCTGCCGGTGGCGGCCTTCCAGGCCGCTTTGGCGACGGTCGCCAGCCGACGCGCGGCCCCTTCGGCCTCGCGGCAGCACTCGGCGATGCGCTGGGCTGTGACCGGGTCGTGTTCCTGGGTCCAGTTCAGCAGCGGCGGGGTGAGGGCGGTGTACCACTGCCGGTCGACGGCCTCGCCGTCCTGGTCGAAGCCGTGGACGCGGATCCGCAGGCTGCGCCGCACGGATTCGGGAAGGTCGTTGAGGGTGTCGAAGATGGCCGGCCGGCGGTGGGTGCCGTGTTCGTCCGGGGCCAGGAGCAGTGTCTCCAGCTCGCGCCACCAGGCGCGGGACGCATCGGCACGGTGGGTAGTGCGACGCCGGGCGACATTCTTGCGTTCGGGGATGAAGCGGTAGGCGAGGTAGGGGTCGGTGGTGATCGGCTTGAGCTGCTGGGTGGCCCAGGTGATGTAGGCGTCGGTGACGGTGGCACCGCCCTGGCCGGGCACGAGGAGGATCGCGTGCCGGCTCAGCCCGGTCAGTTGTCGGCCGGGCCAGGTCAGCGGGCGGAGCGGGGCCTGCGCGTCGGGTGGTGCGGGTGGTGCGGGTTCTTCCCACGGGCAGGCGTCGGCGCCGGGGGGCTGTTCGTCGCCGGTGAAGGCAGGCACACCGGCGAGGAGCGTTTCGTGCAGGGTGCGGCCCAGGGGGTGGAAGGAGACGCTGGAGCGCAGGGGCCCGCTGGTCTGCTTCATGCTGGTGGCGCCGTCGATGGTGCGGGGGGTGCCTCTGCCGGAGCGCCCGTAGTAGCGGTGGATGAGCAGGATCTGCAGGGCCTCGGCGGTGGGCACGGGCTCGGTGGTGTGGTGGCCGTGCGGGCTGAACCAGGCCAGGTTGTTGCCGGCGGGGCGCCCGGGCACGAAGGCGTTGATGCCGGTGCTGTGGGGGCACTGGGTGCTCAGCAAGGGGTCCTGCAGCCAGGGCCGGACCGGGTCGAAGACGTCCCATGCGTGCTGGTCGAAGTAGGCGTGGACGGCGTCCGGGGCGAAGCGGCCCCGGTGGAGGCAGGCGCGGCGCAGGGTGTTCCACTGGGAGGCGGTGAGCTCGGGGTCGTCGAGGCCGGTGATCCGGGCGGTGATGGCGACCGCGATCCGCAGGAGTGCCGAGGCTGCCGGCGGGTGGGGCAGGGCGAGATCGTCGATGCGGTGAGCGTCCAGGAACAGGGTTCGCAGGCCCACGTGGTCGTAGTGGGGGCCGGTGCGGATGTCGATCCAGGGGCTGTCGGCTGCGCTGAACGTGGCGGGCGGGGATAACGAAGGCAAGGGGACGGTTCTTTCGGGACTGGGAAGAGGCGTGCGGAGGTGCCCGGGGCGCGGGCGAGCCGTGGCCGGGGCGGTGTTCTCGGGCGGTTTGTTGCTGTGGGACAAGGCGGCGGCCGGGGCCGGCAGAGCGCGACCAGTGCTGTGCAGGGGGCATCGCCGCGCCCTTGTGGGGCGGATCGGTGTGCGATGTGCGGCCAGACGTTCGGGGGTGTGCGGGCACAGCGAATCATGTCGCCGCGGCGCTTCACGACCGGTGAGAAAGTCTGACTATCGAAGGATGGCGTGATGCCTTCGGCCCTGAGCTTTACGTGCAGTGATCGCTAGTGGTCTTTGCGGTGCAGGAGGCCGAGTTCTTCGTCCATGCGAAGCCAGTGATGACCAAAACACTGTTCACTCTTCCGTGTTGAAGAATCAGTGGGCAGCAGCACGGTGTCGGCAAGAAGGGGGTGCTGTTTCCAGCTTGCGGGCGGATGATGCCGGGCGGAAGCGCGGGCGACCCAGGCGGCCGGGACGGGCAGCGTGTGTTCCAGGATGCTACGCAGGTGGCGCGGGCTGAGGTGTTCCTGGTCCGGGAGCGGGAGAAGGCCGGCTGTATCAAGGGTCAGGGTGCCGTCGGGGCTGCGGTAGCAGGGCAGCAGCCGGCGGGGCAGGACACCGGGCCGGGTGGCCGCCTGGGCGGTGGTGAGGTGCTGGCGGTGCAGGTCGGCCAGGGAGGAGACCCGTTTCGCCGGGGGTATCAAGTGGATCGCACTGAGCTGCTGCTGACGGCCGGTGCGGGCCTGGTGGGTGGCAGCCATCTGCTGCAGGCGCGCCGTTTCTGCCGCGAAACCGGAAGTGACGCCGTGGACCTGTTCGACAAGGGCCTGGACATCGTCGGGTACGACAAGGGGTTCTTCCTCCAGGGCCGGGAGGAGCCGGGCGGTTTCGTAGAGGGTGACGGCGGGCTCGACCGTCCCCCACCCGGGCGGCAGGGCGGTCGCGCCGCGGGAATCGACCGGGTGCAGCACCGTCAGCGTCGGGCTGTTGTCACGGTCCCACCAGGCGGGGCGGCGGTCCTGCCCGGCCCACAGGCGGGTGAAGCGGCCCAGGCGCCCCAGTCGCTGCAGCAGCCGGGCCAGAGAAGCGAGATCGCTGACCATCAGGTCGACGTCGATGTCCAGGCTCGTGTCGAGGAGGCTGGTGGTGACGAAGACGAGGCGGGCCGGACGCGGGCCGAAGGGCCCCAGCCGGTGGCGAAGGTCGCCCAGCGTGCTCTGCCGTCGCCGCCCCCGGACCCGGGCGTGGACGAGGACCAGGTCGTGGGGCGGGCCGGTCCACGTGCGGCGCAGGTACTGGTAGGTGTCCTGTGCATCGGCGACGGTCGCGCACACCACGGCCGCGCATCCGCCGTGGCGGACCACCGGCTGGAGCGTGTCGGCGATCACGGCCAGGCGCTCCCCCGCCTCGACGCTGCGGCCGGCCTGTCCCAGACGCTGGTAGGTGACCGGCCGGGTGCGGATGCGAGCGGTCCTGCGCTGAGCGGCCCGCTGCTGGTCCTGGGCCGGTTCGGACATGCGGTGGACGGTGGCGGTTGCCGCGTCCGCGAACAGCCACCCCGGGTAGCCGGGGGCGAACGAGGCACCGTGGAGACCGGTGCGACCGGCTCCGGACAGGTAGGCCCGCACCAGCTCGGTGGCGGCGGACGCGGGCATCGTCGCCGACAGCAGGACGACCGGACAGTTCAGGGCACCCAGCCAGTGCAGCAGGCGCAGCAACTGGATCTGACTGAACGGGTCCAGCGCGTGGGCTTCATCGACCACGACGGTCTTGCCCGACAAGGCCAGCATGCGCAGCGCGCTGTAGCGGACGGGAAGGACGGCCATCTGCGCCTGATCGGTGGTGGAGACGGTGTACTGGACCAGGAGCGCCTTGTCCCCTCCTCGCAGCCACCGGTCAGGGCCGGCGGTGCCCGGGCCGGACTCCGTCTCGTCGTCCGAGAGGTCGTCCGCGTCGTCGGTGAACGGGTCGTCGGATGGTCCGTCCCGGACGGACGTGTCCGCCGGGGACAGGCGCCGGCCAGTGTAGGCCTCGTTGAGGTCGCTGTGGTGGTGCACCAGCGCCACCGGGGCGTACTCGGGCTGGTGGGCGCGCACGTACCGGTCCAGGACCTCGTAGGCCTGGTCGGCGGCGGCCGTGGCCGGCAGCAGCCACATCACTCCCTGGGTGCCACAGTGCTCGTTGAAGATCCGCGCCATCTCCAGAGCGGTCACGCTCTTGCCCGCCCCCATCGCATCCGTGACCACCGCGATACCGCTCCCCCGCTCGGCGACCAGGTGCGGCAACTCCTCCATCACGGAAGCTTGAAGAGCGTTGGGTGCCTTGAGTCCCGGGTGCGCGGTGGTGAACGGGACCCGGTCCAGTGCAAAGCGGGCAAGGCCGAGCCGCTCGACTTCCTCCTCGGCCTGCCGGCGGGCGTGACTGTGGTGCGCGGCGGCGCCGAAGAACGGAGTGTCCGCGTTGGGCACCCAGTACCGGCGCTGGCTGGCGACCCGGTCGGCAACCATCGTCAGCCCCGTGATCAGCACCGCGGCCTCGACCGACACCCGCCCCGGTGCCTCGTCGACATCGAACAGGTGCCACAGCAGCCGGGTGTAGCGGCGGCGCAGATCCTGCCACACAGGTCCGCCCAGAGTGGCCTCCACCCGCTGGGCGGATGCCGCCCCGTCCACGTCGAGCTGCAGAAACCGGCCGTGGTGCCCGCCCAGACACTGAGCAGCGCGAACGGCGGCACTGTCGTTCCCGCCAACGGAAAATCCCAGCTCGCCCAGCAGATGCAGCCCCACATGCATCGACGCACGCGCGTGCGGCACGTGCACCACCGGGCCCGTGTCCGCCAGCAGGTCCTCCCCCAACCGCACATACGCCAAGGGCTCGAAAGACTGGAAATAAGGAATCAGTTTTCCGATGTCGTGCATGGCAGCCAGGAAACACACCAGCGAACGCGCCTGCTCCTGCGGCATGTTGAGCCCCGCACTGATGACCTCGCGTTGGCTCGGGGTAAGAAACCGGTCCCACAGCACCCCGGCCACCGCTCCCACATCGATCAAGTGGAACAGCAGCGAATACACCCTCAGCGTCGCACAATCGAACTCGAACTTCCCCCACGGACGACGGTCAACACCGTCGTACCGGACATCCTCAACAACTCCCATCCCACCAACGCTGCCACCCGCGAAACTTGAGAGAGCTTGATCGCTCAAAAAGCGGCGCAACCAGCCTTGCACGCACTAAAATCCACGCTCTGCCCATCCACCCCCTACGGACTCAACCGCTGATGTGACATCATTTCCCTAGCCGGTCGCGAGCAAATGACAGGCAAAGCCAGTCAGAACGCCCAGGTCAGAAAGGGTAGAGCCCGCGCGAGCGGGAGTGAATCGTTCGGGGAACAATGCCCTGTACGGCAGCGGCAGTAGAGCCCGCGCGAGCGGGAGTGAATCGGTGCACGTCGCGACCGCCCGCACCCCCGAGGAGTAGAGCCCGCGTGAGCGGGAGTGAATCGATGTGCCGGACGGAGATCCTTCTGGTCACCGCGTAGAGCCCGCGTGAGCGGGAGTGAATCGGCACGCGGGCACTTCCCGAACGAGACCGCCACGTAGAGCCCGCGCGAGCGGGAGTGAATCGTCGTCGATCGGTTCAGGGTGCAACACACGCAAGCGTACGGTCGCCAGTGCCATACTCATCGGACATCGGACAGCCTGCTGATAGGCCTGCGAGTTCGGGCAGCACACGCGGTCGGTATAGAGCTGTGTGGAGGTCACCTCACTGAACACCTTCAGGGTGAAACAGCAGGTCAAAGCCATCTCCGTATTGTGATTCTCAGTGAAATGAACAGGCGATTCTCAAATGCCTGCATCAATAGTTCTCATGTCTTGCCTGAAGCACCCCCGCGTCTCTCCTGCATCTAGCAGGCCATGCAGCCATCTCAAATGACATCGGAATGAGGATCGCCTATGGCAGGGAAGTGAGATTCAGCAGAAGGAGTTCCGCAGCAGGTGGACCACACAGGTCTGTACGATCGTCCTGGGCCAGAGGGTCTCGACCGCGTCGGGCAGACCCTTCAGCCCGTCGCAGACGAGCATGAGGACGTCGTTCACGCCGCGGTTCTTGATCTCGGTGAGGATGTGCAGCCAGTGCTTGGCGCCCTCACCGCCGTCGCCGCCCCACAGGCCCAGGATGTCCCGTCGGCCCTCTGCGGTGACGGCGAGAGCCACGTGGATCGGCCGGCTGGCCACCGTGCCGTCGCGGATCTTCACGTGGAGCGCGTCGATGAAGACCACCGGATAGACGGCGTCGAGCGGCCGGTTGTGCCACTCGGCCATGCCGTCCAGGACCTTGTCGGTGATGGTGGAGATGGTCTGCCGGGAGGCGTCGGCCCCGTAGACCTCGGCGAGGTGGGCCTGGACCTCGCCGGTCGTCGGGCCCTTCGCGGACAAAGAGATCACCATCTCGTCGACGCCGGACAGGCGTTTCTGCCGCTTGCGCACGATCTTCGGCTCGAAGGTTCCGTCCCGGTCGCGGGGCACGGATATCTCGACCGGTCCGACCTCGGTGAGCACGGTCTTGCCGCGGGTGCCGTTGCGGGAGTTGCCGCCGTTCTTGCCGGCCGGGTCGTGCTTGTCATGGCCGAGGCGGTCGGTGATCTCGCCCTCGAGGGCGGACTCCGGCAACCGCTTGGTCAGCTGCTGCAACAGCCCGCCCTCGCCCGTCAGCTGCAGGCCCTCGGCCCGGGCCCGGCCCACCAGTTCGTCGATGAGCTGGTCGTCCACCGCCTTCGACGGCTGCGGCTCAGGCATCTCGACGGACTGGGCCTCGGACACGTTCTCACCGGTCATCGGTGCATCTTCCTTGATCAGGAGTTACACCGAACGTTTTACGGTCCCGGCCACCGGGCTCCGCCCGCCTGGCGAGTTTCGGGCCCGCCCGGTGTGGTGCACCGCGGGAGGGGGCTCGCGGCGCGGCCGGGCTGAGCGGTGTAAAGGCTTCGGCCGGTGTGCGGCTGTTTTCGACTTATTGCCCCGGAACGCCATCCAAGTCCCGCCCTGAGACGTATCCCCTGTGCAGCAAGTCTCAGGAGGAACGCAATGGCCATCTTCAGTAATCTGATGCCTGCCCATCGCCGGGACCGCAACGACGACACGTCGCGCCGCGACGACTTCTCGGGGCGCGGCCACGGGCGCGAGCGCGGCCACGACCGCGGCGACCGCCACGGGCACGGGCACAGCCGGGGCCACGGCCACGGCTACCGGTGACCGCACCGCAAAGGCTGAGCGGGCCGTAGACCGAAAGGCCCTGGTCCGCTCCGCCCGTCCCTCCACGAGGAACGCATGCCATGGTGCATGTCCTGCGGCGTCTGCTGTCGGTGGGGGAGGCTTCCGATGTGGTGGCGGCCGCGCCCCCGGTGCCTTTGCGCGAGGTGTTCCGGCGGTTTTGGCCCTATACCCGCGGCGGCCGGCGCTGGCTCGCTCCCCTCGTCCTCTTCAGCCTGATCGGCCCCGTCCTCGACGCCGCGGAGATCTGGCTCTTCAAGATCGTGGTGGACGCGGTGCTCGTTCCCCGCGACGTCACACCGCTCCTGTGGATCGCACCGACCTATCTGGGGCTCATCGTCGGCTCCGGCATTCTGGGGTTCGCCGACGACGTGACGTCCACGTGGGTCAGCGAACGCTTCCTGTTGACGCTTCGCTCCGCGGTGTTCCGGCACGTCCAGGGCCTGTCGCTCGGATTCTTCGAACGCCGGCGGCTCGGGGACGTGTTGTCGCGTGTGACGGGCGATGTCGACACGGTCGAGACGTTCCTGCTCTCGGGAGTGGCGGACGCCCTCTACCACGTGATCCGCCTGGGTGTCTTCCTCGGTCTGCTGTTCTATCTGCAGTGGGATCTGACCCTCCTCGGCCTCGTCATCGTGCCGTTGTTCTGGGGCGCCGCCCGGCACTTCTCGCGGCTGATCAAGGAGGCGTCCCGGGAGCGCAGGCGCCGCAGCGGGTCGATCAGCGCGATCGCCGAGGAGTCGCTGGGCAACGTCGCCCTGGTGCAGGCGTACAACCGGCAGCGGTGGGAGGAGCGCCGGTTCGAGCGTGAGAACGTCGGCAGGCTCCGGGCCACGATGGCCTCGGCGCGGATCCGCGCCCTCTACGGATCCGTCGTCGAGGTCATCGAGGTGTCCGGCGTCCTCGCGGTCATGGGCCTGGGCACCTGGAAGCTGGCCCAGGGACAGCTCACGCTGGGCGGACTGCTGGTCTTCCTGGCGCTGATCGGCAACCTCTACAGTCCGGTCCGCGGTCTGTCCCACCTCGGCACCACCTTCTACGCGGCGTCCGCCTCGGCCGAACGGATCATCGAGTTGCTGGAGCAGCGGCCGCAGGTCGCCGAGGCCGCCGGCGCCCGCCGGACCGGCCGTGCGCAAGGCGGCGTGGAGTTCGACGGCGTCTTTTTCCGCTATCCCGGTACGCCGTCCTGGGCCCTGTCGGACGTGTCGTTCCACGTGGCGGCCGGAGAGACGCTGGCGCTGGTCGGGGCCAGCGGGGCCGGCAAGTCGACGGTCGCGAAGCTGCAGCTGCGCTTCTACGACCCCGACCGGGGCGCGGTCCGCCTCGACGGGACGGACCTGCGGGACCTGCGCCTGTGTGACCTGCGGGAGAACGTCGCGGTGGTCCTGCAGGAGACGCTCGTCTTCCACGGCACCGTGCGGGAGAACATCGCCTACGGCCGGCCGGAGGCGACGGAGGCGGACATCCTGGCGGCGGCGCGCGCCGCGGACGCGCACGAGTTCATCGAGCTACTCCCGGAGGGCTACGACACGCTGGTCGGCCAGCGCGGCCGGACGCTCTCCGGCGGGCAGCGCCAGCGCCTGGCGATCGCCCGCGCGATGATCAGGGACGCGCCCGTGCTCCTCCTCGACGAACCGACCACCGGCCTCGATGTGCGATCCGGTCGGCGGATCATGGACCCGCTGCGCCGGCTCATGGCCGGGCGCACGACCGTCGTCATCTCCCACAACCTGCTGACCGTCCGGGACGCCACGCGCATCGTGGTTCTCGACCGGGGCAGGATCGTCGAGTGCGGCGCCCACGACGACCTGCTCGAGCGCGGCGGGACGTATGCCCGGCTGCACCGGCTGAACGCCCCGGCCGGGTTCCCGGCTCCCGGGGGGGTGCTGCCGTGAGTGCCCCGGCGGTGCGGGCCGCCCCGCCCCTGGCACCCGGCCCGGGACCGGTTTCGGGCTACGAGGTCCTGGCGCATCTGGCGCGCACCGGCTGGCTCGACGTCTACGACGTCTGGAGCACGGAACGGGACTGCCGCTGTGTGCTCAAGGCCGTGCGCCCCGACCGCCAAGACCAGCAGCAGCTGCGCGAGCAGTTGCTGCGTGAGGGGCGGTGGCTGGGGGCCTTCACCCATCCGCACCTGGTCCGCGCGTACGAGACGTTCGAGTCGCCGGTGCCGCTCGTCGTGCTGGAGACGCTGACCGGCGAAACGCTGGCCCACCTCGTCCACCGGCTGCGGCGCCGGCCGTCCGCCGCCGACGTGGCGCTTCTCGGGGTGCAGCTGTGCTCCGCGGTCCACTACCTCCACGGT
>NZ_JBFAKH010000123.1:0-15735 GCF_040655635.1 Streptomyces sp. NPDC050388 | reverse complement strand
GCCCGGCCCGGAGGCCGCACCACCGGGTGCGGCCGACGGGCCGTCACGGATCCGACCGATCCGCGCCGGTCGGCGGACAACACCCGCCCGCCTTCGCCTTTCTTCGATCGCGCTGGCGCGCCCTTGACTGTGTGCGCCGTCTGGCGCCCGATGTGACACAAGCGGGCTCCACCGCGTGGCGATGGAGCCGTGCCTCGAGGAGGAACGTTCATGCAAGCCCGGAGGATCGGCGCCGTCGCCGCAACAGCAGTGGCGCTGGTGACGGCCCGCGACCTTGTCCAGAAGCGGCACGCACTGCTCCGGAACTTCCCGGTGATCGGGCACGCCCGGTACCTGCTGGAGACGATCGGGCCGGAGCTGCGGCAGTACATCGTGACCTCCAACGAGGCGGAGCGCCCATTCAGCCGTGCCCAGCGCACCTGGATCTACGCGTCGGCGAAGGAGGAGAACAACTACTTCGGGTTCGGCACCGAGGTCGACGTCGAGCACGTCCAGGGGCACACCTACCTGAAGCAGCGCACGTTCGCCGACACGCTGCCCGACGCGCAGGACCCACTGCCCTCAGCCAAGGTGCTGGGCGGGCCGCGCGGGCGCGCCAAGGCGTTCCGGCCGGCGAGCGTGGTGAACATCTCGGCGATGAGCTTCGGCTCGCTCTCCGGCGCGGCCATCACGGCGCTCAACAAGGGAGCGGCGCTGGCGGGCACGATGCACAACACCGGCGAGGGCGGCCTGTCGCCGTACCACCGCAACGGCGGCGACTTGGTGCTGCAGATCGGCACCTCGTACTTCGGCTGCCGCAACGAGGACGGCAGCTTCAATCTCGACAAGCTCAAGGACGTGGTCGCGAGCGCCCCGGTCAAGGCGATAGAGATCAAGCTCTCCCAGGGCGCCAAGCCAGGGCTGGGCGGAATGCTGCCGGGCGCGAAGGTGACCCCGGAGATCGCCGAGATCCGCGGCATCCCCGTCGGCAAGGACTGCGCCTCCCCGTCGCGGCACACCGCGTTCAGCGACGTCGACTCCATGCTCGACTTCGTCGAGCTGCTCGCCACCGAGACGGGGCTGCCGGTCGGGGTCAAGAGCGCGGTGGGCGAGCTGGGCTTCTGGCAGGAGCTGGCCGCGCTGATGGCGCGTGGTGACCGTGGTGTCGACTTCGTGACCATCGACGGCGGCGAGGGCGGCACCGGGGCGGCGCCGCGGATCTTCACCGACTCGGTGTCGCTGCCGTTCCGGATGGGCTTCTCCCGGGTCTACGGCACCTTCGCCGAGCTGGGGCTGACCGACGACCTGACCTTCATCGGCTCCGGCAAGCTCGGCCTGCCCGAGAACGCCGCGGTCGCCTTCGCCCTGGGCGCCGACATGATCAACGTGGGTCGTGAGGCGATGCTGTCGATCGGCTGCATCCAGGCGCAGAAGTGCCACACCGACAGGTGCCCCACCGGCGTCGCCACCCAGAACCCGTGGCTGGCCCGCGGCCTCGACCCGACCTCGAAGGCCACCCGGACCGCTGCCTACCTGCGCACCCTGCGCAAGGAGCTGATGAAGGTCTCGTCGGCCATCGGCGTCGCCCACCCGGCACTCATCACCGCCGACGACATCGAGATCATGAACGGCGACTACGAGGCCCGCACCCTGGCCGGCGTCTACGGCTACAAGGACGGCTGGGGCAAGCTCGGCCCGCACCTCGCCGAGGAGATCACTGCGCTACTCGCCATCAAGCCGACCTCCGTCCAAAAGCCGACCGCCTGACACACCGACAGCGACAAGCACCGCGCTCACCGCTCTCCTGCGCGGAGCCCGCGCGTGGCAACAGCCGGTGTCGCCCTCACCTCCCCTACCCCCCGAACAGCCCATGCCCAGGTGATCACAACATGACTGAAGAAGTGAGATTCAAGAGCATCGTCGGCCCCGAACTGGCCGGAGTAATTGACCTGCCAGACGGCGAGATCCGGGGCTGGGGAATCTTCGTCCACGGATTCACACTCGGCAAGAACTCGCCGGCCGCCTCGCGCGTCAGCAGGCAACTGGCCCGCGAGGGGATCGGAATGCTGCGCTACGACAACCTCGGGATCGGAGACTCCGACGGCGACTGGGGGGACGGTTCCTTCACCGTCAAGGTCCAGGACAGCGTCCGCGCGGCAAACCTGATGGCAGAGCGCGGGACTCCGGCGGATCTGCTGGTGGGGCACTCGTGGGGAGGCGCCGCCGCCATCGCCGCGGCGGCCGAGGCGACCGGCGTCCGCGCGGTCGCCACGATCGGGGCGCCCGCCGACCCCAGCCACGTGGAGCACCAGTACGACGCGGTCGTGGACTGCGTGCTCAGCGAGGGGCAGCACGAGTGGTTCGTCGGCGGGCGGACCCTGGTCCTCAAGCGCGCCTTCGTCGAGGACGTCCGCCGTGCCCGTCTGCACGATCAGGTCCGTGAGTTGGACCGGCCGCTGCTCGTGATGCACTCGCCCACCGACGACACCGTCGATATCGCCAACGCCGGGGAGATCTTCCGCAAGGCGCGGCACCCGCGAAGCTTCGTCTCGCTCGAAGGGGCAGACCACCTCCTGACCGCACGAGGGCAGGCGCAGCGAGCCGCCCACATCATCAGCGCCTGGGCCGACCGGTACATCCACGTCTCACGACCCGCAGGAAAGGACGTCTTGGGTGCTTGAAAGATCGTTTTCACCTGATTAGAGCAATTTCAGGGCACTGTCATCCCTGAAGGAGCGGGAGTGGACAAGAGGGTCTCCTCGTCCTTTTTCTCCGGTTGCGATCTCTCGGTTTCGGGACAGTGGGGTGAGTGACAGTGGGGTCTGGGTGTGTTGATGCTGGTGGGTGGCGGTTTAGGGGCGTGGGGCCACTGTCCTGGACGTGAGAGTGTCCCGCGTCAAGTAACTGGCAGGTTTTCGGGATCTGGAAAGTTGGGGACGAGCGGGTCGGCGGCGCCGGTGTGGACGTCATAGGGCCGGTTCCAGGCCAGCGCCTCGTGTGGCCGGACGGTGTTGTACTCGCGCCGATAGTCCTCGGCGTGCCGGACCAGCTCAAGGGCGTCGGGTATCTCCTTCAGGAAAAGCTTCTCGTATTTCAGCGATCCGAAGCCACGTTCGCGTGAGCCGTTCTGGCCCGGCGTGCGCACACGGGTGCGCACGTGCCGCAGCTCGGGGCGGGTGGCGATGAACGCCTCGAAGCGGAACGAGCGGAACGGGCCGCCGTTGTCGGTCACGACCGTGACCAGCGGCTGCACCTGCCCCTCGGCGTCGCGCGGGGCGAGGTCGGACAGCGGTCTCCCGGCCATCAACTCCGCCTCCTTCAAGGCGATTTCGATCGCGGCGATCGCGTCGTGCTGGTTCGCGGTGGGCGCCACGTGCCAGCCCAGCTCGTACTTCGACCAGTAGTCCCGGCAGCCGGCCGGCCGCCACGTGCCGCCACCGGTGGTCTCGAACTCGCAGAAGTCGAGCTGCCAGACCTGGTTCGGGCCGGTCGGCCCGGTCGCGAAGGCGGCCTTGCGTCGCTGGGCGAGCTGCCGGCGTTCGCGCGGGTGGTTCGCCTCCAGCAGCAGGCCCTCGTCCCGCAGCAGCCGCAGCACGCCGGCCTGCGAGACCCGGTGGCCGTCGTGGCGGCACATCGCCCACACCTTGCGGTGGCCCCAGGCCGGGTGCGCGAGCGCGTGCCGACGGGCGGCGTCGCGGACCTGTTTCCGGGCCGGACGCGGCCACGGCCGCCGGGCCCGCACGCCCGGACGGGCACGCGCCTGGTGGCGGCGCCAGGTCCGCTCGGGCACGCCGATCAGCCGGCAGAACCTCGCGGTCGGCATGCCCGCGTCGGCGCGGATCACCTCGAGGTCCTCGAAGGGCCCAGCCGGCCCTCCGCGGACTTCTTCCATACCCGCAGCTCGACCGCGGCCTCACCCAGCGCCTGCGTCAGATCGGCCACCTGCGCTTCGAGCTGCTGTTCCCGGCTGCTCGGGCCGGACTTCCCCGCCGCCAGACCGGCCCGGCCGGACTCCGGGAACTGGCGCTTCCAGTTCCCGACCGACTGCTCGGACACCTTCGCCCGCCGCGCAGCCTCCGCGACGGTCATCTCACCGGCCAGGATCGACAGCACGATCCGGACCTTCTCCTCCGGCGGCAACGCCGGTGGCCTCACCATGAACGATCAGACTCCTTCGAGATCAGCAGGACCCGCAAGAAACGAGCCCTGCCACAAAGTCTGACGCGCGACAGAACCAGCGGCGCATGTTGAACCACTGGGCCGCGACGCCCCTCGCTTGCGGTTGGTGACAGCGTTCTTACCGGTACGTCCGCCGTGGGTTCAGCGTGACTGAGGGGCCTTCATCGGGAACCCACGGTGTCTTCTGTAGGTGTGCTCAAAAGTGCGGTGGGTTCGTTGCTGCTGATCGGCAGAGTAGTACGGGTATGCCCTAAAGGGCCATGGGATGATCTTGACGCCCGCCGGGGGTGTGCCGGACGACCTTCGAGATGCGTACCGGACCCTCTGCCCCGACACTGAGCATCGGGGCGGGGACGACCGGTGCTTCGGTGAGGAAGACGCCCATGTCTGATCGTGCTGCGATGGAGCGCGTGTGGGTGGCGCACACGGACGGCGAGTTCGTGCAGCTGGACCTGCAGGCCACGATGAGCACGATGACCGACAGTCCCACAGTGGTCCATGTGCCGACCGCGATGGGCGGCGTGGGCCGCCAGAGTGTCGCGGACTTCTACGAGCGCTGGTTCATCGGGCGCAACCCGGCGGACTTTGCGCTGAGGTCCGTGTCCCGCACCGTCGGGGGCGACCGGATCGTCGACGAGATGGTCGTGTCCTTCACCCACGACATCGAGGTCCCGTGGGTCCTGCCCGGCGTGGACCCGACCGGGAGAGCTGTCAGCGTGCCCGTCATCGCCGTCGTGGGGTTCCGCGACGGAGCCATCGACAGCGAGCACATCTACTGGGACCAGGCATCGGTCCTCGCCCAGACGTGCCTGCTGGACGCCGACCTGGTCGCGCGGCTCCCTGTGATCACGGATCAGTCGGACGTCCTGGACGGTGCTCTCCCGCTGAACCAGCTGGCTCTGACGCCACGGAAACCCCGGCCACCGGCCTGATTCACCCGCGGGCACTCGACCACGCGGCCGGTGAGGTTGTGCAGCTCGACCTTGTGCCGCAGTTCAAGGAACTGGAAGAACACCGCCAGCGCGCCCGCCCGGCCGGTCCGGGCCGACGGTTTGGCGTCACGGAGCACCTTGCCGAAGTACACGTCGGCGTCGGCCGGCTCCATCTCCCACAGCGGGCGGCCGAACCAGTCCCGGGTCAGTTCCAGGTGGTTGGTGTCGTGGGGCGCTGTCACGTTGACCGACCGGGTGGGACGATCTTCGAGTTGGTCATGCTGGGAGGAGTCGTCCGTGGGGAGCGCGTCGCTGTCGTACCAGGGGCACCGGTACCCGGTCGAGATCATCGCGCACTGCGTGTGGCTGTACCACCGCTTCCCGCTGTCGTTCCGCGAGATCGAGGAGCTGATGCTCGAGCGCGGCGTGCTCGTCTCCTATGAGACAGTCCGACGCTGGTGCGCGAAGTTCGGGCAGGCCTACGCCCACGGCCTGCGCCGCCGCCGACCTCGGCCCGGGGACACATGGCACTTGGACGAGGTCTTCCTCAAGATCAACGGAGAGCGGAAGTACCGGTGGCGGGCCGTCGACCAGGACGGCAACGTGCTCGACATCCTCATGCAGAGCCGCCGGGACAAGGCCGCGGCCAGGCGTTTCTTCCGCAGGCTGCTCAAGACGACCTGCTCGATGCCACGGGTAATCGTCACCGACCAGCTGCGCTCCTACCGGGCGGCCCACCGCGAGGTCATGCCCTTGGTCGAGCACCGTTCCCACAAGGGCCTCAACAACCGGGCGGAGAACAGCCACCAGCCGACGAGGCAGCGCGAACGCGCGATGAAGGGCTTCCGCAGCGTCGGCGGAGCCCAGCGTTTCCTGTCCGCGTTCAGCGGCATCTCACCGCACTTCCGCCCCCACCGCCACCTGCTCACCGCCCCCGGCCACCGAGCCGAAATGACCCTCCGCCTCGCCCTCTGGGACCACGTCACCGGAGTCGTCAGCGTGGCCGCAACGGCCTGAACACGGACCAGAACCGCAAGCCCCCACGCCCCGACACACGCCAGACGCCCACAAATCCAACAACGTGACAACGCCCGGCGACCAGTTGAATCCACCACTGCTTCTTACGGGCGTGTGGTCAGGTCTTGCGGTGGGCCGGGGGTGTGGTGGGGCGGAGGGCGGGGTCGTTGCGCAGGCGGAGGAAGGTGACGAACAGGATGAGCGCCTGCAGCAGGGCGCACGCCCCGATGAGGCCGTTCAGGTAGGGCGGTGGGGTGAGGGCGAGCAGGAGGCCCGCGACGGGGAAGGGCAGCAGCAGGAGCAGGATGGTCAGAGAGAGGGTCGTGCCGAAGGCGGCGGGTGGGATGACCTGGGAGCGGAGGGTGCGCAGGACGACGGTGAGTCCTCCGTCGGCGGCCATGAAGAGGGCCACGAGGGCGACGTAGCCGGTGTAGGAGGGGGCCTGGGGCACGGCGAGGCAGGCGGCGGCCGCGACGGTGGCGCTGATGGCGCCGACCCTGTGGGTACCGATTAATCATCCGCCCTGCTCAGGCGGCATGTTGGTACTCGTGAAGGATTCCGCCGAGTCGATCTCGTCGGTGAACCTTCAGGTGCGCGATCTGTCCTGGTTCGGTGATCGGTTCGGGTAGCGGACGGAGCGGAGCCGCTTGCCCCAGTGTCCGGTGCGGGCGAGGCTCGTTGTAGAAGGACTCGAACTCGCGCAGCGCGTGGAGTAGATGGCGCTGGTCCCATATGAGGGTGCGGTCCAGCAGTTCGCGGCGGCAGGTCTGTATCCAGCGCTCTACGATCGAGTTCATCCGCGGCATCCGGATGCCGCTGGTGACGACCTCCAGGCCGGCGTCGGTCAGCACGGCGTCGAAGGCCTGCGTGAACCTCGAGTCGCGGTCGCGGATCAGGAATCTGGCCCTGCTGCCCGCGTCCTCCAGGTCCATGACGAGATTGCGTCCGAGCTGCACCATCCAGTCCGCGGTGGGGTGAGCGGTGACGCCCAGGATCCTGATCCGCCTGGTGGCGTGTTCGATGACCGCGAAGACATACAGGCGAGCCCCGGTGAGCGTGCGGGCCTCGAACAGATCGCACGCCAACAGCGCGGCGGCCTGGCTGCGCAGGAAGTCGGCCCAGGTCGTGCTCTGCCGTTCGGGCGCGGGCGGGATGCCGTGCTCCTTGAGGATCTCCCAGACCGTGGAGGCGGCGACCTTGATGCCCAGTGCCGCGAGCTCGCCGTGGATCCGGCGGTACCCCCACGAGCTGTTCTCGCGGGCCAGGCGCAGGACCAGGGCTCGGATCGACCGGACGGTGGGTGGGCGTCCGCGCCGCTTCGGCACGCAGGTGGCGGCATGTCGTTGCTTGAGCAGGTTGCGGTGCCACCGCATGATCGTGTCAGGGCGTACCAACAGCAGGAACCGGCGCAGCTTCTCCCTCGGGAGGCAGTGGAGCAGGCCGGCGAGGATGGCGCGGTCGGTGTCTGTGAAGGTGGGCTTGCCGACTTGGCGTTGCAGGACCAGCAGTTGGTGCCGCAGGGCCAGGATTTCGATGTCCTTCTCTCGGTCGCTCATCGGCAGCAGGCGCAGGAGCGCCAGGGTGTTGGTCGCGGCGAGGTAAGCCAGGCGGAGCAGCACGACAGATGATGATGCCGCCGTCCAACCTCCATGTGAACGGCGAGGTACGGGCCGCGAGACCGCGGGACTCCCGGCACCGCCCCGACTGCCCGTCAGAGGTCTCTGATCGCCACGCGGTCGCCGCATAGCTTTGACCAGTCGTCGCGGTCGGAGGTCAGGACGAGCACGGGGGCCGGTGAACGGAGGGCCATCGCGGCGACGAGGGCATCGATGGCGTATTTGTGGCCGTGGAGGCCGCCGGCGTCTTGCAGCAGCCGCACCGCCGTCATGGAGTCGGCTTGGTTGACTTCCTCGACCTTGAGTCGGGAGAGCACCCAGTTCAGTCGCGCGGTGTCCGTCTTGCCGTAGACAGCTTCCACGATGGTCAGGACAGAGACCCGCACGGTAACGCCCTCCCGGCGTGCGGCCTCGATCCTGACCACCATCCGTCGGTCGTTATCCAGCAGCAGCGACAGAGCCTGCGAGTCCAGGACGATGGAACGGGCGGGCGGTTCCTTCACGCGGCACTCTGCCCGGCCGCGCCCGGCTCCTGTCCGTCACCGAACAGCTCGCGGTGCGCGGCCTGGACCTCCTGTTCGGTGAGGGGGCCGTGTTCAGCCTCGTGGGCGGCAACGATCTCGGCGAGCCCGTCCATGGCCAGCTGATGACGGACGGCCTCGGTGATGTAGGCGGATACCCCGCGCTTACCGGTGCGGGAGCGCAGCGCACCGACGAGGTCGGAGGGCATGGACACGGAGATGTTCTCCGTACTACCGGGCCTGGAAGTCTTCACACCCCCTAGTGTACGACATGGTTTATTACAGCACCCTGTGCAGGCCAGCTGCTCTCCTGGGCGGGCCGGCTATCAGGCGGCCAGCCGCCGCCCTGAACGCTACCGGCAGCGATCCCGCCGCCGTCCGTCCCCGAGCGGGACGGCGGGCGCTGGGGGCCTACACCTATCTGTTCCGCCACCGCACCTAACGGTGCCGCGCGCTCATCCTGCTGGCCATGGGGACGGTCGCCTACGTCACCGTGCACAGCCTCGCCGGCGGGCTGACCTCGCTGCTAACCACCCTCGGGTACCCCCGGGCCGAAGCCGGGGTAATCTCCGCCGCCGACATCTTCGGCCTGTTCCTCTCTTGGTCCGCGCCGACCTGCGGCAGTCCCGACTGTGCGGGGCATCGCGGGCTCGACGATCTCGCCGGGCGTGGGCGTCGACGGTCGGCGAAACGGTGCGGCATGAGGTCCGGTATGGGATAACGAGCGGCCACCGGCATCGGTAGGGTTTGCACATGAGCGACTCGCCGGTGTCCGGTACCGTGATCACCCCGTATGCGGCTTTTCTTGACGATCTGGGGCGTGAGCCGTCGGCGGCCGAGTGCGCGCGGTGGGCCAGGGAACACCCCGGTGCCCCGGAGGAGCCGCGTGCCCTGGTAGATGCGGGTTGGTTCACGGCGCGCGGCGGCCGGCACGAGGAGGCCCTCGCGCTCTTTCGCCGCGCGGTGGAGTTCGGGGGCGAGTTCGGCAGGGACGCCCAGGTCGGCATCGTCGACCAGCTGTACGCGCTGCGCCGCGGGCAGGAAGCCGAGGAGGCACAGCGCGCGCTGCGGGCCGAACTCGACGCCCAGCCTGCGGAATTCACGAATCTGCGGATCTTCGATGACATGGTCGAGGTGCTGACCGAGGCCGGCGAGAGCGAGTCGGCCCTTAAGTGGTGCGAGGCAGGTCTGGACCGCGCGGCCGCCTCCGGTGCGTCACCGGAGGCGGCCGAGTACCGGCGTGGACTGGCGCTCAGCCGCAGCTTCCTACACGACGAGCTGGACATCGAGCTGGATGAGGACGATCTGGCCGCCGAGGCTGAGGCCGACGCTTCCCTCGCGGCGCTCAGCGAGCTGGTGCGGGAGCGGTGGGGCGACCTGCCCGGCCGTCGGGGGCTGGATGTGCCGGAGGACGGGGATGCGTTCGACTCCATCGTGCTGCGCTGGGCGCGGGAGGACTTCGCTGCGGTGCGGGCGCGCTGGCCGGAGTCGACCGCGCACTACGGCGGCGACTACGACGCGTATGCCGCGCGGATCCAGCGGGAGGCCCGCGGCTACGGCGAGGCCGGCGCCGCCCACGTGCGCATGGTCACCGGCACCCTGGCCGACTTCCAGGCGTACGCCCAGCGCACCTACCGCGACCCGGCCGACCAGAAGACCCGGCAGAGCTACGGCGAGTGGCGCGCCGCGGCGCACCCAGACCAGACGCTGCTGTGGCCGCCCGCGCGCAACGGGCCGTGCTGGTGCGACTCGGGCCGCAAGTACAAGAAGTGCTGCGGCACCCCCGCGAAGAACTGACCGGCCCAGATGTCTCACTGTCTCACGAGTTCCAGGGGCACAGGCAAAAGGAGTGGCCCATGGCCAGGAAGTCGGACCACCGGCTCGACGCGATGATCGCGGAGGCAGTCATCGACGCATACGGTGAAGACGAAGAACTGGCCGGCTTCCACGCCGTCCTCACCGATCATCTGGTGCTGCCTTTCACCACCCAGGTTCTGGGCGTCGACGTTGTGGTCGAGGACCTCGACCTACGTCCCGGCAGTGGAATGGTGGCCCTGTGCCGTCGTGGCGCCCATCGGCAGGCAATCGGGTTGCTGGACCTGCCGCTGCCGGGCGTTGTCACGTTGTTGGGTGCGGGACTGTCTGATGGTGCGTTGGGGCGTGGTGGGCCCGCGGCCCGGGCATGTGTTCAGGCCGTGGTGGGCCGGCCGGCGCCGGTGATCTGGTCCCAGATGGCGAAGCGGAGGGTCATCTCGGCTCGGTAGTCGGGTGCTGCCATCAGGTGGCGGTGGGGCCGGAAGTGGGGTGAGATGCCGCTGAACGCGGACAGGAATCGCTGTGCCCCGCCGGCCGAGCGGAAGCCCTTCATGGCGCGTTCCCGCTGCCGGGTGGGCTGGTGGCTGTTCTCCGCCCGGTTGTTGAGGTACTTCGAACTGCGGTGTTCGACGGAGGGCATGACCTCGCGGTGGGCCGCCCGGTAGGAGCGCAGTTTGTCGGTGACGATCACCCGGGGCACCGTGCGCGTCTTCTTGAGCAGCCTGCGGAAGAAGCGCTGGGCCGCAGCGGTGTCCCGCCGGTTCTGCACGAGGATGTCGAGCACGTTGCCGTCGGCGTCGACGGCCCGCCACAGGTACTTCAGCTCTCCGTTGATCTTCACGAAGACCTCGTCCAGGTGCCACTTATCACCGGGCCGGGGCCGGCGTCGGCGCAGCGCGTTGGCGTAGGCCTGCCCGAACTTGGCGCACCAGCGGCGGATCGTCTCGTGGGAGACGAGGACGCCGCGCTCGAGCATCAGTTCCTTGACCTCGCGGAAGCTGAGCGGGAAGCGGTGGTACAGCCGCACGCAGTGCGCGATGATCTCCACCGGGTACCGGTGGCCCTGGTACGACGGCGACACGGACGACACGAGCGAACCCCTCCCCGGCACGATCAACTCCAAGATCATCCCAGGCCGGTCAGCCAACGTGACAACGCCGCCGGGCGGCTTCCCCTGGCTGACGGTGGCGGGCAAGCGGCTGCGCGGCTGGATCGTCATCGACCTCGATGCGACGGTCATCACCTCCGCCTCGAAGAAGGCCGGGGCAGCGGTCACCTTCAAGAAGACGTTCGGGTTTCATCCGCTGGCCGCGTGGTGCGCGAACACCACGGAGTCCCTGGCCATGCTGCTGCGGCCGGGCAACGCCGGAGCGAACACAGTGGCCGACCACGTCGCCGTGCTCACCGACGCGCTCGCGTAGATCCCCGGATCGTCGGCCGCGAAGATCCTGGTCCGGGTGGACGGGGCCGGGGCCACGCATGGGCTGCTCGAACACCTCGAAGCGTTGAACACCACGCGGCGCACCGTCCGTTACACCGTCGGCTGGAAGATCACTGAAGACGACGAGAAAGCCATCGCCCGGCTGCCCGAGATGGCCTGGGAGACTTCCGTGCACCAGGACGGCAGCCTCCAGGAAGGCTACTTCGTCGCCGAGTTGACCGGCTTGAACACCCGTGAGGGCTGGCCCGAAGGCATGCGGCTGATCGTGCGCCGGGTGCGTCCGACCCGGCGGCACCTGAAGAAGCTGACCGCGTTCGAGAAGAAGACCGGCTGGCGCTACTGCATCACCGCGACCAACATCCGCCACATGTGGGGCATCGCCGGCTCGGGCCACGCCCAGTTCCTGGACGTGCTGCACCGCTCCCACGCCGGGGTGGAAGACCGGGTGCGCACCAACAAGGCCATGGGGCTAGACAACCTGCCCTCGCAATCGTGGGAGGTGAACCGCGGCTGGATGCTCGCTGCGAACCTCGCCGCCGATCTCGACGCGTGGGTGCGGCTGCTGGCCCTGCACGACATCGCTGACCTGGCTGGCGCTGAGCCGGACACCATGCGCTTCCGCCTCTACCACCTGCCCGCACGCCTCGCCGACCACGCCCGCCGCCGATGGCTGCGGATCGAGCGGACCTGGCCCTGGGCGACCGCGTTCACCACCTGCTGGCGCCGGCTGACCGCCCTGCCCGCCGTCACCTGACGACCAGACCACCAACCCGACGAGACATGGAAAGGAACAGACCCGCACGACCTCCGGGTGCAGTGGAACCCCGGCGCAGCCGCAGCGACACGCGAAGGCCCCACCCGCGATCACGCGGAACAAACAGGGCGAACCGACGGCCCGCCCATGCACTCACGACCACTGAAGAATCGAGGCTAACTACCCGGCCTTGGGGAAACTTCAGTCGGACGTGGACGTTTATGCCTGGAGGCAGCTGGGATCGCTCGGGACCAGGCGAGTCGCCACGTCGGTGCTTCTTGATCACTCGAATACCGGATAACACGCAAGTGGTACGCCGGATCTATCTCTCGCGCTGCTAAATTCGCGACCGATGTCTGGCGGTCGGCCTCAATGACGACTAGCAGCTCTGCACTCGGACCGCTGGCCGGATACGGAACTCCGAGTATCGCCGGCCGGTCATCGGAATGACGACGCAAGTGCGCGACGAAGGGACATGCTATGCCGACTGTCCGTCAAGCCACCATCGATCTGCTTAGGCACCATGGGCTGAACACATGGTTCGGCAATCCCGGATCCTCCGAACTCACCCTGCTGGAGGACTTCCCCAGCGACTTCCGTTATTTCCTGGGTCTGCAGGAAATGGTGCCGACCGGCATGGCCGATGGCTTCTCGCAGGTCACTGGGCGTCCCGCGCTACTCCTGGTGCACACCGCGCCTGGCCTCGGCAATGCCATGGGCGCCCTGTACAACGCCCACCTGAACAAGACGCCGCTCATCGTCATGGCGGGCAACCAGCGTCGTACCATGCAGAATCAAAAGACTCTTCTGACCAACGAGGACGCCACGCTGGTCCCGCGTCCGTTCGTCAAATGGTCCGCCGAGCCGGCCATCGCCAGCGAGGTTCCCGCGGTCCTCACCCATGCCATCCACATCGCGATGTCCCCGCCCACCGGACCGGTCTTCGTCTCCCTGCCGATGGACGACATGGCTTTCGAACTCAACGACGCCCAAGCCTCGGAAATCGAGGTGGTCAGGAACCGCAAGGTCACACACGCCGGAGGGTTCCATAAGGACCTGGCGAAGAAGATCGCCGGCCGGCTCTCCGCCGCCAAGTCGCCCGCCTTCGTCGTCCATGGCGACCTGGAGCACGCCGGAGCCTGGGAGCCGGTCGTCAAGCTGGCCGAGCGCGCAAAGGCCGCCGTGTGGACCTCACCACTCCCGGGCCTGTCCGGGTTCCCGGAGAACCACTCCCTGTACCAAGGCCTGCTCCCGCCCGGCGCCGGCTGGATCTCGGAAGAGCTGAAGGGCCACGACCTCGTCGTTGTGCTGGGCGGCCCGGTCTTCCGCTACTACCCCTACATCCCAGGACCGTATCTACCCGAGGGCACATCCCTCATCCACATTACGAGCGACCCCGACGAAGCCGCCCGTGCACCCGTCGGGGACGCCTACGTGGCCGACGTCCGGGCCGCGGTGGAGGCTCTGCTGGACGAGATCCCCGAATCGTCACGCCCCGCCCCCCAGGCTCGGCCCGACGTACCGCGTCCGGAGTGGGCCAAAGCCCCGATGTCGGCCGCCGACCTGTGGACGGCTGTCGGCCACGCCGCTCCGGCGGACGCCCTGTTCATCACCGAAGCCGGTTCCAACGAGGTCCCGATCACGTCATACGTACGGCCCGGTGCTGCCCTCTCCCACATGTCCGCTGTCGGCGGGGGCCTCGGATTCGGGCTACCCGCCGCTGTCGGCGCCCAACTCGGCGCCCCGGACCGCCCGGTGATCGCCCTCATGGGCGACGGGTCGATGCACTATGCGATCACGTCCTTGTGGACCGCGGCCCATTACAAGATCCCGCTGACGATCGTCGTTTCCTCCAACGACGAATACGGTGTCCTCAAGCAGTTCGCTGACATCGAAAACGCCGCCGCTGTCCCCGGACTGGACTTGCCCCAGCTGAACATTGTGTCCACCGCCACGAGTTACGGCGTCGACGCTCACGAAGCCACCGACACCGACCAGGTCACCAAGCTGCTCGGCGAAGGAGTCGCCGACCGGGATCGCCCGACCCTCATCAACGTCCGGACGAACAAGGTCAAGAAGATCGCACCCCGCCTGACCTGAACCCGCCCAAGCGGCAGCGACCCTGGCGAGGGTCCGTGCGGCCCCGTCCGTCGCTGCCGGGCCGGGCGGGAGTGTAAAACGTTCGGCCCTGTCTCACATGCGGTGGTAACGGTAAGTAGCTGCCGTGGCTGGCAGTAACGCTCCCAGACCAGCACGGGTGACGCGACCGCCGACACCGTGCCCGTCCCGCTCGACGGCGCGTCTGCGACTGCTCTCCTCGGAGCTCGGACCAAACACATCAGCGATGACGCTCTGTCACCACCGCATGCGAGACAGAGCCAAACGTTTCGGTGTAACTCCCGATCTGGGCTTGATCCGCTTTGACGGGCATCCGAGATCAGGGGGCTGAGCCCCCGGAAGGATGATGTCCATCATGGAGAGCGGCACTGTCACATTGGCTGACCGGGTGGGATGATCTTCTGGCGTTGTCACGTTGGCGGGGTGTTGATCGATTGAGGGCGCGTCAGGGCGTGTAGGGGGCGGGCGGGGGCCTGGGTCACGCTGCGGCAGACAGGCCGGCGACGCCGGTGACCTGATCCCAGATCGCGAAGCGGACGGTCATCTCGGCGCGGTAGTGGGCGGCGGTCATCCGGTGGCGGTGGGGCCGGAAGTGGGGGGAGATGCCGCTGAACGCGGCCAGGAACCGCTGCGCCCTGCCGACGGAGCGGAAGCCCTTCATGGCGCGTTCGCGCTGCCTCGTCGGCTGGTGGCTGTTCTCCGCCCGGTTGTTGAGGCCCTTGTGGGAGCGGTGCTCGACCAAGGGCATGACCTCGCGGTGGGCCGCCCGGTAGGAGCGCAGCTGGTCGGTGACGATTACCCGTGGCATCGAGCAGGTCGTCTTGAGCAGCCTGCGGAAGAAGCGGCGGGCCGCGGCCTTGTCCCGCCGGTTCTGCACGAGGATGTCGAGCACGTTGCCGTCGGCGTCGACGGCCCGCCACAGGTACTTCTGCTCTCCGCCGATCTTGATGAAGACCTCGTCCAGGTGCCACTTATCGCCGGGCCGGGGCCGCCGACGGCGCAGGCCGTGGGCGTAGGCCTGCCCGAACTTCGCGCACCAGCGTCGGACTGTCTCGTGGGAGACGAGGACGCCGCGCTCGAGCATCAGCTCCTCGATCTCGCGGAACGACAGCGGGAAGCGGTGGTACAGCCACACGCAGTGGGAGATGATCTCGACTGGGTACCGGTGCCCCTGGTACAACGGCGATGCGTCCCCCACAGAGACCCTCCTCCACCATGATCAACTCGGAGATCATCCCACGGGCCAGCCAATGTGACAGTGCCGTTCGGCGGGTTCGACGCCCAGTACGCGGCGATCGAGAAGGTCTCCGCGCACCACGGCGACAACTGGGAGGTGCTGCTGCTCGGCGGGGGGCGGGCGGGG
>NZ_JBFAKH010000122.1:0-16193 GCF_040655635.1 Streptomyces sp. NPDC050388 | reverse complement strand
CTGGCCCCCGGCGCCCAGTGGCGAGCCGGGACAAAGCCAGTCCTTGCGCTCAGCATGCCCTTGAGAGCGGTTGACCAGGGGCAACGGAGGTGCGCACCGGCCCCCAGCGGTCCGGCATCAGCCACGTCTGCCCCCGGACGGGGCAGCAGTCCGCACACAGTCCGCAGGACACCCGTTCAGGACCGTCGCACCCCATCGCCGGCAATCGGCAAAAGGCCAGGTCAGCGACCCACAGGGAAGATCCCTGCAGGCCCCCGGCCCAGCCCGTTACTAGGGCCTGTGTGATGTTGTGATCAATCTCGCCGATCCGGGTCCGTCTGGAGGGCGGATCCGGTAGGAAGACGGTCGTGACGCGCAGGCAACTCACCGATGAGCAGTGGAAGTTGATCGAGCCGTTCCTGCCGATAGGCGAGTACGGCCCGTACCCCGGGCGGCTGCGGGAGCAGTTCGAGGGGGTGATCTGGCGGTTCAGGACCGGCGCGCAGTGGCGTGAGATGCCGGGCGGGTTCGGGCCCTGGCCGACCGTCTACGGGCGCTTCCGGGTCTGGCGCAACGCGGGCGTCTTCACCGCCCTGCTGGAGGGCCTGATCGCCGAGGCCGCCCGCCGGGGCAGGACGGACCTGTCCCTGGTCGGCGTGGATTCCACGACCGTCCGCGCGCACCACGACGCCGCCGGGATGCTCGTCGGCGAGGACGTCATGGAGGCGCTCGAGGAAGCCGCCGCCGAGCAGGAACAGGCCCGGCAAAAGGGGGCGCCGAGGCGGAACACAACGGACGGGACGGCGAAAACGAGCCCGAGCGGACCGAACGCCGGCGCGTCCGCCGCCGACGCAGGCTCCGCCTGAGGGAAGCCCTGCTCGGCAGGTCCCGCGGCGGGCTGACCAGCAAGATTCACCTCGCCGCCGATCGCAGGCGCCGGCCGCTGGCGTTCATTCTGACCGCCGGGCAGGCCGCGGACAGCCCGCAGTTCATCCCCGTGCTGCAGAAGATCCGGGTCCGCCTGCCGGCCGGCCCCGCACCCGGCCCGGCGCGGTCGCCGCGGACAGGGCGTACTCATCCCGTGCCAACCGCGCCCACCTGCGCAAACGCCGCATCAAGGCGGTCATGGCACCGGAGCATCAGACGATGACTTCAACGATCCACAGGTCTTGACTATCACTCTCCCGTCGGGGAACCGGGGAACTACGAACGTGACGACGGCCAACGACGTCGCAGCAGAAAGGAGGCACAAGCAATGACCATCAACGACAACGGACCGCGCCCGAACGCGTTCGACATCGAAACGGCCACCCGGCAGAACGAGAACTACCGCACCGTGGCCTGGACCGGGAAGTACCTGCAGGTCACCCTGATGTCCATTCCGGTCGGTGAGTCCATCGGGCTCGAGGTCCACCCCCACACGGACCAGTTCCTGCGCCTGGACGCCGGGCACGGCAAGGTCATCATGGGACCGGCCAAGGACCAGCTCGACTTCCAGCAGGACGTCGTCGACGGCTGGTCCATCCAGGTTCCCGCCGGCACCTGGCACAACGTGATCAACACCGGCGACGAACCCCTGCGCGTCTATGCCATCTACGCCCCGGTCCACCACGCACCCGGTCTCGTCCAGGAGGCCAGCACAGACGCTGAACGGGATGAGTCGGCCGGCGCCGACGAGCCGCCCGCGTGGACCGTCCAGCCCCAGGACGACGCCCCGGACCAGCACGCCAACTGACCTCTCCGCACGTCGGGGGTTCCCAGAACTGGGACTCCACCGTTTTCCGTACGATCATGCGGGTTCAGTCACCGCAGGACGACGCCGCCGACCTCCTCGCTCCGGTCCCCGCCGCGTGGGGCGCGCTCGCCGGGTACGCGCGCGTCTCGACCATGGGGTAGTTGCTCGGCCGACAGATCCACGCCCTCGCCGAAGCACCGCGGACACGGCCATGGAAGCGAGCCGGTGCCGGCACCTGCTCCGGTTCGTTCGGATCCGAGAGGATATGCCTTTGATGCACGTGCGGAGGAAAGCCCCTGATGGTGACGTCAGCAATGACGGCATCGTGTTGCGGTGATACCGACCAAGTAGCGTCGAAGTGATGCCGAAAGAGTGGGAAGGTGGTCTGCCCCCGTCGTTCAGCGCCATGAGACATCCCGAGCGCTCTTGGGGTGCCGCGCGCCGGAGGCACTGTCACGTTGACTGACCGGGTGGGATGATCTTCTGGTTGGTCATGCTGGGAGGGGTCGTCCGCGGACAGCGCATCGCCGTCGTACAAGGGGCACCGGTACCCAGTGGAGGTCATTGCGCACTGCGTGTGGCTGTACCACCGCTTCCCGTTGTCGTTCCGTGAGGTCGAGGAGCTGATGCTCGAGCGCGGCGTGCTCGTCTCGCACGAGACGGTCCGCCGCTGGTGTGTGAAGTTCGGGCAGGCCTACGCCAACGGCCTGCGCCGAAGGCGTGCGAGGCCCGGGGACACGTGGCACCTGGACGAGGTCTTCATCAAGATCAACGGCGAGCGGAAGTACCTGTGGCGGGCCGTGGACGCCGACGGCACCGTGCTGGACATCCTGGTCCAGTCCCTCCGGGACAAGGCCGCGGCCAGGCGCTTCTTCCGCACACTGCTCAAGAAGACCTGCTCGGTGCCGAGGGTGATCGTCACGGACAAGCTCCGTTCCTACGGTGCGGCCCACCGCGAGGTCATGCCCTCCGTGGAACACCGCTCCCACAAGGGTCTGAACAACCGGGCCGAGAACGGCCACCAGCCGACGAGGCAGCGCGAACACGCGATGAAGGGCTTCCGCAGCGTGGGTGGGGCGCAGCGGTTCCTGTCCTCCTTCAGCGGCATCTCACCCCACTTCCGCCCCCGTCGCCACCTGATGACCGCACACGACTACGGAGCCGAGATGACCGTTCGCTTCGCCATTTGGGACCAGGGCACCGGAGTTGTCGGCCTGCCCAGCACCCCCTGAACACGCGGCCGGAACCCGGCCCCGCCACGTCCCGACGCACCGCCAGGCACCTCCTCACTCAACAACGTGACAGCGCCCCGCAGGTCCTCATCCGTGCTTGGAAGGCACATCAACTGCGGTCTGGAGCCCGGCTGCTGTGGCCCATCGGCTACGTGGGGTCGGTGCCAGGGTTACGGGAGCCCCATGCGCCAGATACGCGCCCAGGTGGAGGCGTACTGCCGCAGCAGCGGGCCGGTGGTGTACGGGATGCCGAACTTCTCGCACAGCTCGCGCACCCGGGGAGCGATCTCGGCATAGCGGTTGCTGGGCAGGTCGGGGAAGAGGTGGTGCTCGATCTGGTGGCTGAGATTGCCCGTGAGGATGTGGAGGAGCGGTCCGCCGTCGATGTTTGCCGAGCCGAGTGCCTGACGTACGTACCACTCGCCGCGCGACTCGCCCTCGATCTCGTCCTCGGCGAAGGATTCCGCGCCGGCCGGGAAGTGGCCGCAGAAGATGACGGTGTGCGCCCAGATGTTGCGGGCGGTGTTGGCGGTGAGGTTGCCGAGCAGGCAGGGCAGGGCGGACGGGCCGGCCAGCAGCGGGAAGAGGACGTAGTCCTTGGTGAACTGCCGTGCCGCCTTGCGGGCCATCCCGGCGAGGTCGCCCAGGAACGCGCGCACGGACTTGCGGCCCTGGACGACGGCCTCGGGCTCCAAGTCGTACAGCGCGATGGCCCACTCGAAGACCGGCGCCAGAAGCGGCCCGCCGTACAGCGGCTGGAGGAGGTGGACGGGGTGCCAGGGCTGGTCCTCGCTCATCCGCATGGCAACGTACCCGAGGTCCCGGTCGCGTCCCACCACGTTGGTCCAGGTGTGGTGGAGGTCGTTGTGGGTGTGTTTCCAGGCGGCGGCCGGGGTGGGAAAGTCCCACTCCCAGGTGGTGGAGTGGATGGCAGGGTCGCGCATCCAGTCCCACTGGCCGTGCAGGATGTTGTGGCCCAGTTCCATGTTCTCCAGGACCTTGGCGGTCGTGAGCATGGCTGTGCCGGCCAGCCAGGCGGGCGGCAGCAGGGACACTGCCAGCGCGGCCCGGCCGCCCGCCTCCAGGGAGCGGTGGACGGTGACGAGCGTACGGATGTACCGGGCGTCCTCCGCGCCGAGGTCTTCCAGCACCTCGGCTCGGATACGGTCCAGTTCTCGCCCGAAGGCGTCGGCTTCGGACGGCGCGAGACCAAGCGCAGCGGCCACAGGTGTTCCCCTTCCCAAAAGCGTGACAGATCGTCTCTACAAGTCGATGTGAACGGGGCCGCAGGCGGCCGACACGCAGGTCTGGATCAGATCGCCCGGCTCGCCGTGCACCTCGCCGGTCCGCAGGTCGCGGACCCGGCCGGCGGACAGCGGGCTGACGCAGCTGTGGCAGATGCCCATACGACAGCCGCTGGGCATGACCACGCCTGCCGCCTCGCCGATGTCCAGCAAAGACGTGGCTGGGCGGGCCTCGGCCTCCACACCGCTGCGGGTGAAGCACACCCGCCCGCCGGATCCGCCGCCGGACGCGGCCACCGGCGGCGGCCGGAACCGCTCCAGGTGCAGCTGGTGGTGGACATCCGCGTCACGCCAGGCCCGCTCGGCGAACGCCAGCAGCCCTTCGGGCCCGCAGGCCCAGGTCTCGCGCACCCGCCAGTCGGGGCACAGCGCGTCCAGACGGGCAAGGTCCAGCCGTCCCTCCCCGCGGGTGCGGTGTTCGTACAGCCTGAGCCAGCCCTTCCGGGCGGCCATGTCACGCAGCTCGCCACCGAAGACCACCCGGTCGGCGTCCGGCGCGCTGTGCACCAATACGGTGTCCGGGCGGCGGCCCGAGCGCCGTGAGAGCGCGCGCAGCATGGCCGCCACAGGAGTGATGCCGATGCCGCCGGTCAGGAACAGCAGGCGCGCGGGCGGCGGGTCCGGGAGGATGAACTCCCCCTGGCCGGGGCCAAGACGCAGGATCTTCCCGGACCTGACCCGATGCGCCAGGTACAACGACACCCGACCGCCCGGAACCGCCCGCACGGTGATCGCGAAGCGCCCGGAGCCGTCCGGCGGGGTCGTGATCGAATACGTCCGCCAGTGCAGCACCCCGTCAATACCCACCCCGAGTGGCACGTACTGCCCGGCGGCCCGATACCCCGACCAACCACGCCCCGCCCGCACCAGCAGCGTCGTCGCATCCGCCGTCTCCGCGCAGACCGCCTCCACCCGGCCCGCCGGCCACCGGGCCGACCACAGCGGATCCACCACCGCAAGGAAGTCGTCCGGCAGCAGCGGCGTGCTCAGCCGGCCGGCGGCCTGCCACATCGGCCGCACCAAGTGCCGGAGCGCACCTGCCATTCCGGCCCTCCCCTCCTCGTCCCTTCCGACGTACCTACGCTTACGTAACCGTAGAGCAACGGTAAGTAGGGTTGCCTGGTCTTCACCATCCGTAAACGTCACGCCGCCCGGCCCCGGCCGTTCCCTTGCCCGCCCGCGCCCGATGTGAGACGGGAACACCGCAAGAACACCGATGCCGCTCGGTCAGTCCTTCGCGAAAGCCGGTGGCGTCGCCGTCGCCGCAGGTCGGGTGCGGGGCAGCACTCCGGTGCGCTCGGCGACGCGCTGATAGAGCTCCTCGATGCCGAAGGACTCCTGGCCTGCCAGGTCTTTGGCCTCCTCTGGGGTGATGCGCTGGGCGAGAACCTGCAGGACGGCCGTGGTGACCTGGGCCGCTTCTGTCTGCCGACGTACTCACCCACGCCCGCGGACCCGCCTCGCCACCACACTGCCCCGCCTCCAGCACGGCGAGCTGGCGTCGACGACCCGGACCCTCGGCGCGCGAGCACTACGCGCAGCCGCGCAGCCGCCGAACCCTTGCGCAGCGGCCGGGCAAGCCACCCTGCGAGGCGGGCTTGACCGGCCCGCAGGGGGACGCCGTACGGCCTGGCGGGGGGCCGCACCCAAGGGTGGCTGCACAGGGGGCTGCACGCTTGGTAACAGCGGTAACCGGGACCACTGCCGCAGGTGTGGACCTCCTACAGGGACCGCTCGTTTTCGCAGCTCACACCCGGTGGGTGCGATCTCTCACCTTCGTGTCAGTACGCAACCTGCGCGTATACCGCCCGGTGACAGTACTGACACCCCTGCTCTCTCATCTCAGGACAGTGGCAACACCTGCGGCAAGGCCGATCCCCGGTTCGCTGACCAGCGCGTCCGGACAACACCCCGGGAACCCACCACTGACACGCCATCCACTGACACCAAACCGAGAGATCGCACACAGGACACTGGTGTCCTGTGACGGCGCACCTTGAGCGCCTGCCAACGCTGAGCGGCTCTGGTCGAGCGCCTGCGCGCTGGCTCTCTCCAGTTGCCGTTGGGGTGTGCTCAGCGCTTTCTGGAAGAGCGGGTGGAACGGCCCGCTCTTCCAGGAGGAGCGCACCAT
The DNA here is from genome assembly GCF_040655635.1 of Streptomyces sp. NPDC050388. NCBI lineage: Bacteria > Bacillati > Actinomycetota > Actinomycetes > Kitasatosporales > Streptomycetaceae > Streptomyces > Streptomyces sp. NPDC050388. The sequence continues at coordinate 9,812 of NZ_JBFAKH010000122.1, read as the reverse complement.
GGCGCAACCGGTAAGTCGGCCAACGATCAGCGCTGAGCAGTTCAGCCGAGTGTGTGACGAGATTAGGAGCACGGCGGCGCCCGAGAAGGACGCTCAGGCCATCCGGGACTGTGCTCTGCGCATCGTGCAGACCCTGGGCCTGGCGCTATCCACGGATGACCCGAGCAGGCTTCTCACCGAACTCATGGCCCCTAGGGTGGCCCCAACCCCGGGGAGCCCTCGGTACGCCCGAGAGGCCATCCTGGACATGCCTGACGAACAGCCAGGAGAAGATGAAGGTCCGGTCAGGTAGACCGAGCCGTCACGCCTGATTACATGCTCAGCTCGCCGGAGGGCGCCTGGTCCCACCGCTCAATCTTCGATGGCAAGCGGTCAAGGTTCGCTGGCCCAGGACACCGTCCGGCACTGGCCCGGCGCCTCTGACCTGCGCGGTCAAGGTCTCGTCACCGGCCCGGCTTGCACCGACTACTTCCAATACGGGGTGTCCGGCCCCGTCGGAAGCCTTCAAGGGCTGTGTACGAGGGGCGGTCTGTTCGATTCGGTGTGGCGGTTCCGAGGGTGTCGGGATGGATGCCTCGACTACTTCCGGCACGTGAGGCCTCTGCAGGGACCGGTGCCTTCCCGACACCTTCGGAGCCGCCATCACTGTTCGACGGTTCACTCGTTGGGGTTGGTGGTGCGAGCCCGCTGCACGGTGACCTCTCACACGCTTCGGGTCCTTGGAGACCTGGGACGGACCGAGGCCCGTGCGACGCGCTGGTGCCACGAACGGCTAGTGAGAGGGAGGACCGGTGGCCCTGCGTGGGTGTGAGTCCTGGTATTGGAACGCCGCGTGGCCCGCTTGCGCTCGTACCAGCGCAAACGACGACAAGAGGAGGGTGGATTGGCCGTCTACTGCGGGATCGACTGGGCCGAAGGGCACCACGACGTCGCCCTGGTCGACGACACGGCAACAGTGGTCGCCAAATGCCGGATCGGTGACGACTCGGCCGGCTACCAGGAACTGCTGGAGCTCCTGGCGGAGCACGGCGATACGCCCGAGGCGCCGATACCGGTCTGCATCGAGACTGGCCGCGGGCTGCTGGTCGCCGTCTTACGGCAGGGGACGCGGAAGGTGTTCGCGGTCAACCCGCTCGCCGCCGCCCGCTACCGCGAACGCCACGGTGTCTCGCGCAAGAAGTCCGACCCGGGCGACGCCAAGGTGCTGGCGAACATCCTGCGGACCGACATGCACGAGCACCGGCCGCTGCCCGAGGACACCGACCTGGCCCAGGCCGTCGCCGTGCTGGCACGGGCCCAACAGGACGCGGTGTGGTCCCGCCAGCAGCTGACCAACCAGCTGCGGTCGCTGCTGCGGGAGTACTACCCGGCCGCCCTGGAGGCGGTCGCCGGATGGCAGAACGGCCTCTGCCGTCCGGAAGCCCGCGCTGTCCTCGCAGCCGCACCCACCCCGGGCAAGGCGGCCCGGATCACCCACAAGCAGCTCTGCGCAGCCCTCAAACGCGCCGGCCGCAAACGCGGCATCGAGGCGGAGGCTGACCGCTGGCGAGAGGTCTTCCGGGCACCGCACGCCCGCCACCCGGAGCTGGTGGAGGACGCCCTCGGCAGGCAGATGCTCGGCATCCTGCGGCAGCTCGATGCCGCCTGCCGGACCGTCGATGACCTCACCGAGGCGAGCGAGGAAGCGTTCCGGCAACACCCGTATGCCGAGGTGATGCTGAGCTTTCCCGGCATGGGCGTCCAGATCGGCGCCCGCGTCCTCGCCGAGATCGGAGACGACCCCGCCCGCTTCGCCGACGCCAGAGCCGTGAAGGCGTACTCCGGTGCCGCCCCCATCACCAGGGCTTCAGGCAAACAGCTCTACGTCGGGCGGCGCCGGATCAAGAACAACCGGCTGCACGACGCCGGCTACCTATGGGCGTTTTCCACCCTCACCGCATCCGGCGGGGCGAACGCCCATTACCGGCGCCGACGTGAGCGCGGAGACCGGCACGCGCAGGCCCTCCGGCATCTCTTCAACCGCATGATCGGTCAGCTCTGGCACTGCCTCACGACACGCACGCTGTTCGATGAACGGGAGGCCTTCCCGCTGCCTCTCGCCGTCACGACTTGACACCTAGATGCCGTGAGAGGTCCCTGGGAGACCCCTGCGGGCTTCTGCGGGCAGTACCGGCCCGGTTCCGCCGGGTCCCGGCGCCCTGCTCCGGCCCTGGCGCCGCCGCGCACACGTCGCGACACGCTCGCACCCTGGGCCGGGCCGGAGCGGCCGACCGAGCGGGGAGGAAGAAGTTGCGGCGGCGGGGAGAATCGGGCGATGACCGACCGCCGCCCGCTGGGCACCGGACCCGTCCTTACCGAGCCGCCTCACGCGGACGGCAGCCCGCCCTCGTCGCCGCGCGCCCAACTCGCCGCCGAACGCCTCTCCGCCGCCGTCCCGGCCACCACGGAGCCGACGCCCACGCCCCCGCGTCCGGCCGGACGCCGCACCCTGGGCGCCGGCCCCACACCTCCCCACGTTCCGGGCGCCTCAGCGGCCGGGTGAGCACGGCAGCCCCGCCGACGCACAACACCGTGCCGTCGTGCCGCCACCGAAGGACCAGAAGTACCGTTCCCATGACAGTGGAACAGGGAGGGGCGTACCGCTCCATGACAGCAGCATCCCCCGCATGCACCACCCCATGTCAGTGACCTCGCTCTTTCTCCACGCCCGACCGGTGAGGACATCCCGGCCTGATGTGCCGTCACTGACACCCATCCACTGACACCAAACCGGCACATCGCACCTGGACATCCCTCCCCGGACCATCAAGATCCATTGTCAGGGTGTCCACTCCAAAGGATCATCCTCAGTACAGACGTCGCTGCACCGCTTGGTGGAAGGCGGCGTGGTGGGCCGGATGGTGCTGCGCACCTTTGGGGCGGAGGTGAGAGGTTGCCGGATGAGGGTGCACTCGGCCCGCGCTCTGCGCCGCCGTGCCGCGCTCCCTGCCGCTGCTCCGTTTCGGCACAGGCTCCGCCAATGCGCCGGAATACGATGAAAGAGGTCACCGGACATACCTCCGTCACACTACGCAAGCGTAACGAATCGGTCCCGTGTAGCGCCGCCGCTCCCGCGGGGCGCACCGCGCTCCCTCCGCCCACCCGAAGGAGTTTCCATGGTGTCCGAACGTTTCCAGACGGCACTGGACAAGATGATGGAGTACCAGCCCAAGGACAACCCCGATGTCGAGTCGCACACGAAGCTCATCGAGGAATACAAGGAACTCGCGCCCGACCTGCCGAACCTGATCGTCGAGTTCCCGTTCGGCGACATCTACTCCCGGACGGCCCTGGACAAGAAGCAACAGGCCCTGGTCACCATCGCGGGACTGACGGCCTTCGGCACCGAGCCGCAGCTCGAGTTGCACATCAACACCGGCTTCAACGTTGGCCTCACAAAGGACCAAGTCGTCGGGGCGATCATCCACCTGATTCCCTATGCCGGCTACCCGAAGTGCCTGAATGCCCTGACGCTCGTCAAGAAGGTGCTCGCCGAGCGCGACGACGTCGAATAGGCCAGGCCGACAGCCCGAGAATCATCCCGCGTCACGAAGGAGCGCCTCATGCACCTGGTGATCGGCCTCGGCCCGATTGGCGGAAACATCGGGTTCTTGTACACATTCCGTGAAAAATCTTGCTGGCTCTCGCCGGCAGGAGGCGCGCGCATTACGTGAGCTGCGAGGACCACGCGTCACTGGGGTCTGGTGAAGCCGGACTCAAGATCGTTCACGGAATGTGTGCCAGAACCCAAACTCGTGAACAAAGCCAGCCCGCCGCCGCCCACGGCGATCCCGGTGAGGAAGAACAACGCGCGCCGGGCGAGAATCCGGCATGACCGACCGCCGCCCGCTGGGCACCGGACCGACCCGCACCGCCACCGAAACCGAGCTGCCGCCCGCACCACGCGCCCCGCTCGCCGCCGAACGCCTGCCCGCCACCCCGGCCGCCGGCAACCCGATGCCCACGCGCCCAATCACCGGGCGCCGCGCCCTGGCCACCGGCCCCGGCGGTGATCCGCAGCCACCCACAGCCGAATGCACAGCTGCGCAACCACCCACGGTCTGATGGCGCAGCCCGGCCCTACAGGTCGAACTCCACGTGCTCCACATCGGTGAACTGCACCGCCAGGCCCTGGGCGCGGCGTACTCCGTCGCGGAAGTAGACCTCGCCCAGGCCTTCCGCGGCGAGGTCGCGCAGCCGCTGTTCGCTGGCGCCGGCGTCCTGGGCGTCGAAGAGGCGGGCCGCGTGCTGTGGGGGCGGGGCGAGGGTGAGGTGGCGGAGGCGGGCGTCGTCGGTGGTGCCGGGGGCGGCGGTGAAGCCGAAGCGGGCGCGGGTGTCGATGGCCAGGCCGGTGCGGGTGGCGGCCTGGCGCCGGGCGCGCTCGCGGACGCGGGGCTGCCGGCGGGCGCGCACCGCGTCCTGGAGGCGCTGGGCGAGGTCGGCGCGGGGCCGGCGGATCTGGTCTTTGACGTAGCGCTCGACTCTGCTGCGCAATTCGCCAGTCCCGTAGGCACAGCCGCTCGGAGCGCCGGGCATGGCCGCGTCGCCGCGGCGAACAGGTTCCGGGGATCCGGGTGGGGAGGGGCTGCGACCTGACGCGTAGCGTCCGCTCGGGCTGCCGGTAGCCGCCGCGGTGCGAGAGGGGCGGAGCCGGCAAAGGCCGGTTTACAGGCGGACGATGATCAGAGCGACGTCGTCGCGTCCGCCGTCGGCCACGCCGAGGCGGGTGAGCAGGGCGTCGGCCAGGCGGTCAGGGCTCAGACGGGCGTGGCGGGCGAGGGCATCGGCGAGGCGGTGCAGGCCGGCGTCGATGTCCTCGCCGCGGCGTTCGATGAGTCCGTCGGTGTAGAGGACGAGGGTGTCGCCCGGGGTGTAGGGCACCGTGGCCTGGGGGCGCGGGACGTCCTCGGTAAGGACGCCCAGTGGAGGGTTGGTGGCCTCATCGAGCAGGACGACGGTGCCGTCCGGCCGGGCCAAGAGGGGCGGGAGGTGGCCGGCGCTGGTGTAGGTGATGTGCTGTTGGCGGGTGTCGATGACGGCCTTGACCGCGGTCGTGGCCAGTGCGCTCTCGAAGGCGCGGGCGTACCGGCTCAGGACGTCCATCGCTGTGCCGGGTTCGTGTATGGCGCGCACGGCGGCGGACAGGGCGCTGCGGAACATGCCCATGACGGCGGCGGCCTCCAGGCCGTGGCCGACCACGTCGCCGACCGCCACGGTGTACGTGTCGTCGGACAGGTCCACCACGTCGTACCAGTCGCCGCAGACGTTGAGGGATCGGACGGCGGGCAGGTAGCGCACGGCGATCTCCCGGTGAGCGGCCAGGTCCGGGGAGTGCAGCATGACCTCTTGGAGGGCGAGGGCCGTACGGCGTTCCCAGTCGTGGGCATCGCGGAGTTCCTCGTTGAGGCGCTGGAGTTCCTGCGCCCGCGTGAACAGTTCGGCCTCCGTCGCCTTGTGCTCCGCGCCCGGGGCATCCGGCTTCAGGCGGAGGGGACGGGTCAGGGCGAACTCGGTCATGTCCTCCACCCGGTGGGTGATCCACTGCACCTCTCCGTCGGCTCCGAGGACGGGTGTGTTGACGGACGACCACCACTTCTCCCGGAACCCTCCCGGATGGCCGGAGACCGGGATGTCGTACTTCTGCACCGCCATCGTGTCCGGTCCTTTTGACCGCAGGACCCGCTGCAGGGAAGCGTTCAGATTGTGCACCCCGTCGGCGTCCGGATCCGCCGGATTCCCGGGGTAGGCATCGAAGAGGTACCGGCCGATCAGCTCTTCCCGGGGCCGGCCCGTGGCCCTCAGATAGGCCTCGTTGACCTCAACGATCACCAGCTCGGGGTCCAGCACCAGACAAGGGCTGCACGCCATGGCGAACAACGCCCGGTAGTCGATCCGCGATGTGGTCACACACGCTCTCCTGTCCGGTCCCTCCTGTCTCATTCCCGGTCCTCGACCATGCGGTCAGCCGTGAGCGGCGGTCTGTCGGCTCGTCGGAGGCGCCGAGCAGGCGAACGATCAACTGGACCAGAGCCGTATCAGAGCTCGCTGCCCGACAGGTCACGCGCTCACGGCACCCACCGGACGGCGCAGGTGCCAAGTGAAACCCTCACTCACACGAGGACCGGTCATCCCGACCGCTGGGCCACCCGTTACAGGTCGAACTCCAGGTGCTCCACGTCGGTGAACTCCACCGCCAGGCCGTGGGTGCGCCGGCCGCCGTCGCGGAAGCAGACCGCGCCCAGGCCCTCGGCGGCGAGGGTGCGCAGCACAGCTGTGAGCATGAGCCGTGGACAGCGGCCCCCGACGGGGCGTGATCGGCTGTTTCCCGAGTGCGCCGCCCGTGTGGGCGCACTGGTCATACCGGCACAGGCGCGGCGCCCTTCTCCTGCACGCGTCGCGGTCGCATGTGGCCCTGTGCTCGGCGCCGGACCGTGATGGACGGGGTCACCTCTCGTCCGGCCACACCCTCAACACCGCTCCGGCCTCCTCATCGACCAGGGTGCCCCGGGCGTCCGGCAGCGCACCGTACACGCCGACCCAGACGACGAACTTGTCGCGGGCTGTGGCCTCACTCCCCCACCAGCCATGCATCGCCGGGCGGCCCGCCGCGGTCAGGATCAGGTGATAACGCCGGTCGGAACCGAGTCTCATCCCACCAGCCTCCGTCCGGCGTGTCGACGCGCAGCGGCAAGCCCGCCGTGACCGCACTCGCCCAAAGGCCCGCGATGAGGTCCTCCACGGCCAGGCCGTGGCGGCACAGGTCGCCCCGGCCGGGGCCGGCGCCCGAACAGTCAACGCCCCCTTCCGGGCGGCAGCCGCGCAGCTCCGGGGGTTGCGGGTCTTTGCCGTTTCAGGCCGCGCTCGTCGGGTTCGCCGATTCGGCGGCGCGGCGGTATTCGGCGTTGAGGCGCTGGGCTTCCTCGAGCTGGTCTTCGAGGATGACGATGCGGCAGGCGGCCTCGATGGCGGTGCCCTGGTCGACGAGTTCCCGGGCGCGGGCGGCGATGCGCAGCTGGTAGCGGGAGTAGCGGCGGTGGCCGCCCTCGGAACGCAGCGGGGTGATCAGGCGGGCTTCGCCGAGGGCGCGCAGGAAGCCCGGGGTGGTGCCGAGCATCTCGGCGGCCCGGCCCATGGTGTAGGCGGGGTAGTCGTCGTCATCGAGCCGGCCGAAGGAGTCGTCTGCTGTCACTTGCACCTCTCTGTAAAACGCGGGGAGGGGCCCTGGTGCCAATGGCACCAGGGCCCCGAAGGAACTGCTACACCATCTGCCGGCCCTGATCCTGCGCCGGCCTCCTGTGTCCGCAGACCCGGCCGAGATGCTGCCGGGGGTGCGGGGATCGCGGTTGCTTGACCGGAGACCACCTCACTATCGATGTCCTGCGGTACCCGGGCTCAGACGTCCGCCCGGGCGATCCTGATGGCGCTCGGCTCCTCCGTTCTTCCCTCTGGGATCAATCACTTACCTACTGCTGGTACTGCTCTCCTGCGTACTGCTGGTGGCCTGTGACGGCACCACTCTTCGGCAGCCGGCCCCGTCGCCCGTCCTGCGTCTGCTCCGGCTTGGAACCCCACTGCCGAACCTCCCGGTGCGCGCGTCCGCAGCCGACGCCTTCACCGAGGTACTGCTCACTGACTTCACTGCGGGGTACTGCTCACGGCGGCCCCTGATCACTGCGGGCCACCCGGTCCGGTCGTCAGTCCCGTCGCCGTCCTGCAACCGCTCTGGCTTCGGAACTCCACCACCGCACCGTCCTGCATCCTGCAACTGCGGGTACTGCTGCCCGGCAGTTCGTCTCTGCCGGGCCCTGTTGATCTCGACTACGAGAGAAACCATAACCACACCACCACCCAATGTCTACTGCAGCCGCCATAGATTTCCGCGCGTTCGCCGGTGAGGTAATCGGGCCCTGCCGGGTCAAGGGGGACGCTGGGCTGAGCACAAGCACCGGGCAGGCAGGACCGGGCATTGACGAGCCGGCGGCCAGGGTGGACCTGATGGACACGATGTGCGTCGACGCCACGACCATCCGCTCCGCAACCGCGGTCGCCGACGCGCCCGAGACCACCCGGGACTCCCTCGAAGCCCTCCGGCAGCCTGTGCCGCTCGAGAAGTCACCATCGCCGGTCAAGCGATGTCGCGGTACTCGCCGAGCACGCCGCCAAGGAGCCGGTTCCGCAGCACCCGGCGGGTGTCGAGGACGTGCACCGTGGCGGCGGGCCGTTCCTCGGCGTCGGGCCGTGGTCGCTGTCGGGCCTGGTGAGGGCGGTGCGCGGTGGAGTGCCACCGGTAGGCGGCCAGGACCTGGCGGGCGTGGGCCCCGTTCACGATCAGGACCTGGTCGAGGGCCGCGCGCCGGATGCCGCCGATGATCCTCTCGCCATGGGCGTGCATCCGAAGAGCCCGTGGCGCGCTCTGGATGCCGTCCAGTTTTTCGGCCTCGAAGACCGCGTCGCACGCTCCGCCGTACCTGCCGTCGCGGTCACGCACCAGAAACCGCAAAGACTCCCGGCGCCTGCCCGGGTCGGCGGCGAGGTTGCGCGCCGGTGGCCCGGCCCCCTCCCGGATCGGGCGGTGCCTTCCGGTGCGGCGCAGGCGCCTCGGGCCGTGCCCGGGAACACCGGTGCGTGCCGCCTCGGGCCGAGCCCGGTGTCGATATGGAAGGAGTCCGCCGCGACGATGCCCCGGCCCGGGCGGCCAGGAACCCGCGCCGGGTCGGACCGGCACGACGCGGCGCCGGGCCGGTGCCCGCGGCGTGGAGGACCTCCCCCACCGTCGAGGCGGCGGATCCGATGCCCGAGCCGGGCCCGCTCCCCCTGGGATCCGCCGGTGGCCCCACCACGGATTCTTTGGGCCGGCCGCAGAAAGCGTGCTGACTGCCGCTGGGGTGGGTGGGCGTGCGGTGTGATCCCCCGTGGCGGCGACGAGTTTGCGGTGCCGGGCGGGCAGGGGGGCGGGGGTGACCGGGAAGACCTTGCGCCGGTGTCGCCGGGGCACCGACGGGACGGACGGCAGCCTCCGGGCCACCCGGTCCAGCAGGGACACGGTCACGCGGACATGCTCCCGGGGCCGAACCGCACCACTTCCACCTGCGCCGACGACTTTTCGAGCGGCACAGGGACAGAAGGCAAGACAAGGCAGAGAGGCGGCCGCCTTCGCCAGCCTGCTCAGGCTCGGAGGGCTTGGGCGCTGCATCTCCGCCGGTGGGCCCTCAGGGAGCCGGGTGCGGTCGGCCGGTGCTCATCGCCGGCTCCGCCGCCTTCCTGGCCCCCCCCGCGACCCGGCGCAGCGTTCAGTACTGCTCGGTCTCCACGAAACCCGTGCTCGCGTTATCGTCCGCGCCGAAGGCGTCCGCCGCGGCGGTGGGGTCGAATCCGGGCGGGCTGTCCTTCAGGGCCAGCCCCAGGCCGGCCAGCTTCGCCTTGACCTCGTCGATCGACTTCGCACCGAAGTTGCGAATGTCGAGCAGGTCCGCCTCGGAGCGCGCGACCAGCTCACCCACGGAGTGGACGCCCTCACGCTTGAGGCAGTTGTACGACCGGACGGTGAGCTCCAGCTCCTCGATCGGCAGCGCCAGATCGGCGGCGAGAGCGGCGTCCGTCGGGGACGGCCCCATGTCGATGCCCTCGGCGTCGATGTTCAGCTCACGGGCCAGACCGAACAGCTCGACCAGGGTCTTACCGGCCGACGCCATGGCGTCACGCGGACGCATGGCCTGCTTGGTCTCGACGTCGACGATCAGCTTGTCGAAGTCGGTGCGCTGCTCGACACGGGT